>JAPLTZ010000103.1 GCA_026397895.1 Verrucomicrobiota bacterium
CCACGCCGCCGCCGAGCGCGACGATGAAGGACTTGCGCTCCAGCCGATGCGCGGCGAGCTGGTCGTAGCAGGCTTGAACCGTTTTCAGGCTTTTCGCGGTCTCGCCGGCGGGCACGGTGATGAGCACGGGCGCAAACCCGGCGCGCGCGAGGGAGCGGAGCGCGGTTTTGGCGAAGCGTTTGCCGACGTTGCGGTCGGTGATGACGGCGCAGCGGCGGCCGAGCTTGAGGCGGGCGCATTCCCGGCCCAAGGTGGCGAGCAGGCCCGCTCCGATGTGGATGGGATAACTGCGTTTGCCCAACGAAACTTTCACGACGCGCATGGGGCAAGGATACGTTCCGGCGGACGGGTGTCAAAGAATTGAGTGCGGCGCGTTCCGCCGGCGTTTTGTCTTTTTTGCCCCGCGTTTTCCGGCTACGCTGTGGCCATGTCAGGTTTAATCGCCATCGTCGGTCGCCCCAATGTCGGCAAGTCCGCGCTGTTCAATCGCATCGCCGGCAAACGCATCGCCATCGTCCACGACGAGCCGGGCGTCACGCGCGACCGCGTGACCGCCGAGGTGGAATGGCAGGGCCGGCCGTTCTCGCTGGTGGACACCGGCGGCATCGGCCTGCTGCGCCGCGAGAAGGCGGACGACGTCATCACCAAGGCCGCGCTGGAGCAGGTGGAACTCGCCATCGAGGCCGCGCACGTCATCATCCTCGTCGTGAACGTGCAGGACGGCATCATGCCGCTGGACAAGGAAGTGGCGCAACGGTTGCGGCGCGGCGGCAAGACGGTGCTGGTGGCGGTGAACAAGGTGGACACGCATCGCGCCGAGGCGGGCGCGGATGAATTTGCCGCGCTGGGTTTCGAGAAGATTTTTCCCGTCAGCGCCATCCACGGCGAAGGCATCGAACGGATGATGAACACGGCGATGGCGGAACTTCCGGTTCAGAGTTCAGAATTGAAGGTTCAAAGTTTGGAAAACCCTGAACCCGAAACGCGGAACACAGGCCCTTTGAAGATCGCCATCGTCGGTCGCCCGAACGTCGGCAAATCCTCGATCATCAACGCGCTCACCCACTCCGAGCGTGTCATCGTCAGCCCCATCCCCGGCACGACGCGCGATTCGGTGGACGTGCCGTTCTCGGTCGAAACCGCCGGGGTCTTGCAGAATTACGTTTTGATTGATACGGCTGGCATGAGGAAATCGCGCCGCATCGAGGACTCGGTGGAGTTTTACAGCGTCAACCGCGCGCAGGAATCCATCGCCCGCTGCGACATCGCCGTCCTCGTGCTCGACGCCGAGTCCGGCATCCTGGAGCAGGACAAAAAAGTCGCCGACTACATCGTGGAAAACCGCAAGGCCTGCATCGTCGTCGTCAACAAGTGGGATCTGGTCGAGGAGAACGTCCGCAAAGCGCGCGAGGAGGAGATCGAGCGGCGCGACAAAAAGATGCGCACCGAAGGCACGAAGAAATCGCTGACCACGCTCGGCGAGTTTGGCGCGTGGGTGCAGGACAAGTTGTTTTTCCTCGATTACGCGCCGGTGATTTTCACGTCCGCCAAATCCGGCTTTCATCTCGACCGGCTGCTCGAAGCCGTGCGCTACGTGGCCGCACAGTTGCAGCAGAAAATCCCCACGGCGATTTTGAACCGCACCATCAACGACAGCATCGAACGCCGCCAGCCGGTGAGCGCGGGCGGGCATCGCCTGAAATTTTTCTACGCCACGCAGGTGCGGCAGGCGCCGCCGACGTTTCTGTTGTTCGTCAACACCGACGAGCTGTTCTCCGACCAATACAAAAAATATCTCGGCGCGGAAATCCGCCGCGCGTTCGGTTACGAAGGCTGCCCAATCATCCTTGTGCCCAAAGCCCGCCCCAAAACCGTCGCGCCCATCCGCAAATACGATCCGGCCCGCGCAAGGGAGGAAAAATCCAGCGGCCCGCGCCGCCCCGGCGCGAAACCCGCAGTGAAAATCACCCGCCGCCCGCGTCCCGGCGCGAGCGCCAACCGCCCGGATCGCCTGCGGCGGTAAGCTGCCAGCCCATTTGCGACCGCTGGCTGGCGATTAGTTGTTCACTCGAGGTGTTTTTTCGCTGGGAACAACCCGGGAATTTCCGCGTTTTTGCGACCGTTTTTTCATTTTTCCTCAGTGAATAGTCGTCGAATAACTTTTTTTCCAAAATTTTCTTGTCACCACAATATGTTGGGCATAGAGTCGTTCCGTTGTCCATTTAATGGTGTTTTTCGCTTAAGCTCGCATTGCTTGAAAGCGCTTAAAAATGGGCGGATTTGATGTTTTTTCCCGACTGTTCTTCCGTTAAGGCAGTCGGGTGCTTTGTTCTAAAATTAAATTTCGGTTAATCGAAAGGGAATTCCATGATTGATGCTCGTGACCAAGTCGTTTCTGCCCCCGCAAAAAGCTCCCGCCGCCCCGCTGCGCCAGCCCGCGCCCGTGCCGCCCAACCCGGTGGCCGCTCCGCCAAAAAATCCCTCCATCTCGACCGCGTGTTCAGCGACGCCCGCGTGAAGCCGTTCGACCAGATCGAATGGGATCGCCGCAACGCCGAGATCACCGACGACGCCGGCAAGGTCATCTTCAAGCAGGAAAATGTCGAAGTGCCCAAGTCCTGGTCGGTGCTCGCCACCAAGGTCGTCGTCTCGAAGTATTTTTACGGCGAACAGCACACCGCCGAGCGCGAAACCTCCGTGCGCCAGCTCGTCCACCGCATCTGCCGCACAATTGCCGATTGGGGCATCAAGGACGGCTACTTCAGCAAGGCGGACGGCGAAGTTTTCTTCGACGAGCTCACCTGGCTCTGCGTGAACCAACACGGCGCGTTCAATTCGCCGGTCTGGTTCAACGTCGGCCTCCACACCCAATACGGCGTCGGCAACAAATCGAGCAAAGGCAACTGGTTTTGGAATCCCAAGACCGGCGAAGCCGAGCGCGCCAAGACGCAATACGAATATCCCCAAGGCAGCGCCTGCTTCATCCAGTGCGTCAAGGACGACATGGAAAGCATCATGAAACTCGCCCACAGCGAAGCGATGCTCTTCAAATTCGGCTCCGGCACCGGCACCGACCTCACGCCCATCCGCTCCAGCCGCGAGAAATTGAGCGGCGGCGGTCGCCCCAGCGGCCCGCTCTCCTTCCTCAAAGTCTACGACCAGGTCGCCAACGTCGTGAAATCCGGCGGCAAAACCCGCCGCGCCGCCAAGATGAACACCCTCCGCGACTGGCACGGCGACATTGAGGAGTTCATTGACGCCAAGCAGAAGGAGGAAAAGAAGGCGTGGGCCTTGATCGAACAGGGCTACGACGGCTCCTACAACGGCGACGCCTACGGCAGCGTCATGTATCAGAACGAAAACCTTTCCGTCCGCGTCAGCGACGAATTCATGACCGCCGCCGTTTCCGGCCAGGAATGGTGGACCCGCACCATCACCACCAACAAGCCGCTGGAAAAGAAAGACGCCAGCAAGCTCCTCGACAAGATTGCCGAAGGCACTTGGATCTGCGGCGACCCCGGCCTGCAATACGACGGTGCGATTCAGAAATGGCACACCTGCAAAGGCACCGAGCCGATTCACTCCACGAACCCGTGCAGCGAATACGTCTTCCTCAACAACACCGCCTGCAACCTCGCCTCGCTGAACCTCATGAAGTTCAAGCGCGAGGACGGCGTGTTTGACGTGGAACGCTTCAAGGCCGCCGCCCGCATCTACATCACCGCGCAGGAAATCCTCGTGGACAACGCCAGCTATCCCACCAAGGAAATTGCCGAAAACTCCCACATCTTCCGCACCCTCGGCCTCGGCTACGCCAACCTCGGCTCGCTCATCATGAGCTACGGCTTCGCCTACGATTCCAACGAAGGCCGCGCCCTCGCCGGTGCGATCGCCGCCATCATGACCGGTCACGCCTACGAGCAATCCGCCGAAATCGCCCGCATCATGGGCGCGTTCCAAGGCTACGAGGATTCCCGCTGCTCCGGCGTGGAAAAAACCGTCGCCAAGGACAACGTCGCCTCCATGCTCGGCGTCATCAAGCAACACCGCCAGGCCGTCGAAGCCATCCAGCCCAGCGCGGAATTCCACTATCTCAAGGAAGAAGCCCGCCACACCTGGGATCGCGCCCTCGAAGTCGGCGAGGAACACGGCTACCGCAACGCCCAGGTCACCGTCCTCGCCCCCACCGGCACCATCGCCTTCCTCATGGACTGCGACACCACCGGCATCGAACCCGACATCGCCCTCGTCAAATACAAGCTCCTCGCTGGCGGCGGCATGTTGAAGCTCGTCAACCGCGGCGTCCCCGACGCCCTCCGCCGCCTCGGCTACAGCGAATCGGAAAACACCGCCATCATCGCCCACATCGAGAAGCACGACACCATCGAGGACGTCGTCGAGAACGGCGCAACCATCGCCAGCGGCCTCAAGCCCGAACACCTCTCCGTGTTCGACTGCGCCTTCCGCGCGGCCAAGGGCAAACGCAGCATCCACTACATGGCGCACCTGAAAATGATGGGCGCGGCCCAACCCTTCATCAGCGGCGCGATCTCCAAAACCGTCAACCTGCCCAACGAAGCCACCGTCGCCGACATCCGCAACGCCTACGTTGAAGCCTGGAACATGGGCCTGAAATGCGTCGCCATCTACCGCGACGGCTCCAAGCGCTCCCAGCCGCTCAACACCAAGAAGACCAACGAAGGCGGCGCAAAGACCGAGACCGCCAACACCTCCGCGCAGACCACCGAACTCGACGCCAAGATCAAAACCCTCGAATCCGAAATCACCAAGCTCCGCGACGACTCCGGCAAGCCGCTCCGCCGCCGGTTGCACGACACCCGCACCGCGCTCACCCACAAGTTCGACATCGCCGGCCACGAAGGCTACCTCACCGTCGGCCTGTTCGACGACGGCCAGCCCGGTGAACTTTTCATCACCATGGCCAAGGAAGGCTCGACCATCGGCGGCCTCATGGACTGCATCGGCACGCTCACCAGCATGGCGTTCCAGTATGGCGTGCCGCTGGAGGCGCTCGTCCGCAAATTCGCGCACCAGCGCTTCGAGCCGAGCGGCTTCACCAAGAACCCCGACATCCGCAACGCCTCCTCTATCATTGACTATGTGTTCCGCTGGCTCGCCGTCCAGTTCATCCCCGGCTACCGCGACGCCACCAACCCCACCACGCGGCAGGCCGAGCTGCCCATGCCCGGCCTCATGGAGGAGATGAAGAAACAGATCAACCGCCCCGTGCCCGAACTGCCCATCGCCGAGGACACCGAAATCCTCGACGTGAAAGCCAGCACCGAGCACCACGGCAACGGCCATGCGCCCAAAGTCTCGCACCATCGCAAGGCGCTCACCGCCATGATCACCAACCAGCAGGACGCGCCCAGTTGCCCGAACTGCGGCCAGATCACCGTCCGCAACGGCGCCTGCTACAAATGCCTCAACTGCGGCGAAAGCCTCGGCTGCTCGTAAGCAATCAACCCGCAAATGCACATCGAGGCCGGGAAGCGATTCCCGGCCTTCGCTTTTCCCGGATTCACCTTGAGTTTTCGCCGCGCCGGCGGTTTGCTTCCCGCAGCATGTCGCTTTTTGTCACCCCCGGCCAGTTCGCCCGCCGCGCCGAACTCTACCTGCAGCTCGCCCAGCTCACGTCCGCCGGCATCGGCATCGTCCGCGCCCTCGAACAGGTCAAGCGCAACCCGCCCGCCCGTTCCTTCCGCGAGCCGCTCCAGCAAATGCTCAATGAAATCGCGAAGGGCCGCACCTTCACCCAGGCCGCCGCCAACACCGGCGACTGGCTGCCCGAATTCGACCTCGCCCTGCTCCGCGCCGGCGAAACCACCGGCCGCCTCGACGCCTGCTTCCGCGACCTCGCCGATTACTACAACGAGCGCGCCCGCCTCACCAAGCAGATGCTCGGGCAACTTTTCTATCCCGTCGCGCTCATCCACTTCGCCGCGTTCGTGTTCCTCATCATCCTGCCGTTCGCCGCATCCGGCATGAATTGCGACGCCCACCTCGCCTGGCTTTTCCTCCGCGCCGCGCTCGTCCTCTCGCCGCTCTACCTCGGCACCGTGCTGCTGGTCTATTCCCTGCAAAGCAAACACGGCGAGCAATGGCGCGCCACCATCGAGGCCATCTTGCATCCCCTCCCGATGCTCGGCACGGCGCGGCATTACCTCGCGCTCGCCCGCCTCGCCACCGCGCTCGAAGCCCTCCTCGCCGCCGGCGTGAACATCATCGAGGCTTGGGAGCTCGCCGCCAACGCCAGCGGCTCGCCCGCGTTGCGGAAAATTGTTTCCGCGTGGAAACCGCCCCTCGCCGCCGGCCGCACGCCCGCCGAACTGCTGCGCGACACGGCGCGTTTCCCGGACATGTTCTCCAACCTCTACACCACCGGCGAAGTCAGCGGCAAGCTGGAGGAATCGCTCGGCTCGCTGCGGCGTTACTACAACGAGGAAGGCTCGCGCAAACTGCAGACCCTCGCCAGCCTCATGCCCAAGCTCGTCTACCTCGTCGTCGCGCTCGTCATCGCCTACAACGTCATCAATTTTTACACCGGCTACTTCAAGCAGATTGATGACGCCAGCCACTTCTGACCGCGCAAATCATTTGGCAGGCACGGCGGCTTGCCCTAAATTTGCGCCATGACGCTGGACGAAATCCTTGCAAACGAAGAACTCCGCCGCCGCGAATTCCCCGTGGCGCGGCATAAAATTTTTCTCGGCCACGCCGGCGTCTGCCCGCTGCCCCAGCGCGTCGTCACCGCCGTCGCCGATTACGCCGCGTCCGCCGCTGCCGGCGACCAGGAAATTGTCGCGCTGGAAAAAACCCTGCACACCAGCCGCGAACTCACCGCCCGGCTCATCAACTGCCAGCCGGACGAAGTCGCGCTCGTCGGGCCAACCTCGCTCGCGTTGAGCTTCGTTGCCGGCGGGCTCACGTTCCGCCGCGGCGACAACATCCTCATCTACCACGACGACTACCCCGCCAACGTCTACCCGTGGATGGCGCTCGCGGAAAAAGGCGTCGAGGTGCGCCTGCTCAACATCCGCTCGCTCGGCGTCATCCGCCCCCGCGACGTCATCGGCCAAGTGGACGAAAACACGCGGCTCGTCGCACTCGCCTCGTGCCATTTCGTCAGCGGCTGGCGCATTGACCACAACGCCATCGGCGCGGAACTGCGGAAGCGGCGGATTCTTTTCTGCCTCGACGCCATCCAGACGCTCGGCGCGTTTCCCACGACCGTGGAGAACGTGGACATGCTCGCCGCCGACGCGCACAAATGGCTGCTCGGCCCGTGCGGCGCGGGCGTGCTCTACGTCCGCAAGGCCGTGCAGGACTACCTTAAGCCCATCGTCCACGGCTGGCACAACGTCCGTTGCCCCGACTTCGTCGCGCAGGAAAGCATCACCTTCCGCAGCGGCGCGAAACGCTACGAAGCCGGCACGCACAACCTCCTCGGCCTCGTCGGCCTGAACGCCGCGCTGGAATTGATTCAGGAAATCGGCGTGGAAAACATCGCCCGCGAGCTGCTGCGCAAACGCGCCCTGCTCGTCCCCGCGTTGCAGGCCAAGGGCTACACCGTGCTGAACGCCGACGCCGCGCCGGAGAACGCCGGCGGCATTGTCACCTTCAGCAAGCCGGACACCGACCTGCCCGCGCTGCATCAGAAGCTGGCCGACGCGAACATCGCCACCAGCCTCCGCGCCGACCGCAAGGGCGGCAAATACATCCGCCTCTCGCCGCATTTCTACAACCCGGACACCGAGTTGGCGCGGGTGCTGGAACTGGTGTGAACCGGGAAGAGAGGTGGAATTTTGCCGGGAAAAACCAAACCTCCGCCCGTCGAAAACGGCGGGCGGAGGTTTGGTGCGCATGGCAGGACTTGAACCTGCACTACACTTCTGACGGCTTGTTTTCCGGCATGACCGAAATCAAGGAAACTTGGGCCGGGCCGCAGCGTCGGCGGGAGTGTTCCAGTTGGCGAAACAGCTTTCGTCGGCGGGCTTCACGGTGGTGATCTGCACGGCCTTGTTCTTCCGGCAGGCCTCGGCGAAATCGCGGACGGCGTGGTGCGATTTGGCGATGGAGTTGAAGGCGATCTCGTGGCAGTAGCGCGGGTAAATTGCGGCGAGGGGTTCAAGCCGGCCCTTCAGCTTCGGCACGGCGCCGGTCACGCGGTCGCAACGCGCCGCCATGCGTTGCAGGAAATCGGCGGTCATGTAAGGCATGTCCACGGCCAGCACGAGCAACAGCGGCGCGGCGCAGATGTGGAGCGCGCGCTCGATGCCGCCGAGCGGGCCGAAACCGGGTTCGAGATCCAGCAGCACGGGGCATTTCAACGTGGAATAATTTTCGCCGCTGCGGCCGGAGATGAACACTTCCTGCGCGCCGGCGCGGCGGGCTTTTTCCACGGCGGCGGCGATGAGCGTGCGCCCGTCCGTCTTGAGCCACGCCTTGTCGCGGCCCATGCGGCGGGATTCGCCCCCGGCCAGGATGACGGCGCTGAAGTCCATGTCAGACGTCGCGGCGCAGCACGCCGTCGGCGAGGATGCGGGCGCGCAGGCCGCCGCGATCCTGGAGAAAGTTTTCCGCGCCCGCACCGAGCACCCGGTTCATCCAGTAACACGGGCTGCATTCGGCCACGCCGGCGAAACGCACTCCCTGAATCTCGAATTCTTTTCCGACGAGCGTGTTCAGGTCCGCGCCGCGCGTGAAGACGTTGCGGCGCGTGGCCTGCGGCTGGGCGGCAGACAGGTTCAACTCGCGGCGCAGCGCGTCGAAAACTTCCAGCGCGAAGAACGTGATCTGGCCCTTGTAATCCTGCTTGTGGTCGAAGTAACGGTCGCCGCGCAGGCCGCGGCCCGCGACGCATTCCACCGAGTCCACCTCAATGAGCGGGTGTTCGCCCGGCGGCTGGTCGTGGTGGCCGGCGAAGTTGTGGCCCGGCGAAATGAAGATGTGGCAGACGCGAATCATGCGGCTATTTTCTATCTTCAAACTGATTTTGCAACTGCGGCGTGGCCTGCCGCATGAGGCGATAGACGACCCAGTGCAGCCACGCGAAGCTCGCCAGCGTGATGAGGAACAGGATGGCGAAGGTGGTTTGCGGGATGCCCGTCAGCTCCTTCGAGTAGGCGAACAGCGGCGGCAGGAAAAATCCGCCCAACGCGCCGAGCAGGCCGACGAGGCCGCCGACCGCACCGACGTCCTTGGGAAAGTATTCGGGGATGTATTTGTAAACCGCCGCCTTGCCGATGCCCATGCCGCAGCCGACGATGAAAACCAGCACCGTGAACAGCGTCGGGCCCATGACGAAGTGCATCGTGTCCATCTGGCCGCCGGGCGCGACCTTTTCGGAAACGTAGAGGACGATGTGGCCGTTCGGGGCGGAGAGCAGCAGCAACGCCAGCAGCATTGAGCCGAAGACCCAATACATGATGCGCCGCGCGCCGAACTTGTCGGANNNGTGCCACATACGCGCCGAACACGACGACGTAGTAGAGGCTGAACCGCCACACGCGCATCTGCCGCAGCGGCGCGAGCAATTCGCGAAGCGGCCGGCCCGCGCCGGGCTTGCGGTCTTCGGACGGGCAGAAGAACCAGAGCGTCGCCGCCATCAGCACGCAGAGGACGGCGTAGAGAAACGGCACGAAACGCCAGCCGCCGGGCACGAAGCCGCCGTAGTAGCCCGCTGCCGGCACGAGCGCGATGAGCGCCGGCCCGATGAATTTCGTCACGGACGCGCCGACGTTGCCCGCGCCGAACACGCCGAGCGCAAAGCCCTGGCGGTTGCGGGGGAACCACGCTGAGTTCCACGCGATGCCCACGGAGAAGGCGTTGCCCGCCATGCCGACGAGGAACGCGTAAACGAGCAGCTCATTGAACGATTGCGAGCGGCTCACGAAGAATGCCGGAATCGCCGTCAGCCCCACGAGCAGCGTCAAGACTTTGTGCCCGCCGAAGCGGTCGGTCCACAGGCCGAAGAGCAGCCGCCAGATCGAGCCGTTCAGAATCGCGATGGCCGTGAGCCAGCCGAACTGCACGTCAGTCAGGCCGAATTCCTTGCGGATGGGGATGCCCAGCACGCCGAACATCAGCCACACCGCGAACATCAGCGTGAACGCCGTGGTGGAGAGCGTGAGGATGATGTTGCGCTGGCGCTTCTCTTCCACGGTGGCGTGATGGCCGTGATGCGGCGCCGGCGCGGCGCCGGCGGATTCCGTAGCGGGTTCGTTCGTTGCGTTCATGGTAAAATTTTAATCGCGGAAGATCCTTCAGAATTCAACGCAAAGGCGCAAAGACGCCAAGTCGCAAAGCTGATTCCTCGAGATCAAAGCGGGGGCGCATCGAGTTTGCGGGGCATCAGGCAGCGCAGCCCAGGTTTTCAAAACCTTAGCGTCTTTGCGCCTTTGCGTCTTTGCGTTAAACCCGATCTCCAAAATGGAAGCAGCAATCAATCCGAGGACGCCTGTGATGGCCACGCGTCCCAAAGCGGTGCTGAAGCACCCGCAGTCCAAACGCTGGCGCGAAGTTTGGTGCGGCCACGCCGACGCGGAGCGTTTGGACTGCGTGCGATTCATCGCCGCTTTCCCCGTGCGAAAAGGGCGACTGCCAAGTTCGGGGTTCGGGTTGAAAGTTGTGCGGGTCATTTCAATTCAAGTGTTGGCAATGACAGATTGGTTTTCGGCGGAAAGCATTTTTAACGCGGCCTCGGTCACGGTGGCGAGCGTGGCGGCATCGGCTTCGCAACTTTGCTTGCGGATGCCGAGGTCGTGGAGCTTGAGGTGGTGAAACCGCGTGATGCCCGCGTGTCGCAGCGAGTGGGCGCTGCATTCCAACGGGCAGCCGTCAATCACGAGCAACTGCGGCGCGCTTTGCACGACATCCAGGATGATCTTCACGCGCCCGCCGACGCCGGCGATGCAGCTCATCTTCATGTGCCACTGTGATTGCAACTGCCGCGCCGCCGCAT
>JAPLTZ010000119.1:0-14540 GCA_026397895.1 Verrucomicrobiota bacterium
CCGGCAAAACGCCGCAACGCTGGAACGCCCTCACCGGCGCGACCGGCGAAGCCGTGGCGAATTTCCGCGCCGATGCGACCGGCACGACCATCCCGCTCGAACTCGAACCGTGGGAATCCACCTTCCTCGTCTTCACGCCCGGCGTCACCGCGCCCAAAACGGCGAAAACTCCGCCGACGTTGCCCGCGCCCTTCGCGATTTCTGGCAACTGGAAAATGAAACTCGCAGGCTACGGCTTCGACACGTTCGAGACAGCCACCGCCGCGCTCGCCTCATGGACAGACGCGCCGCGCACCCGGCATTTCTCCGGCACGGGCCGCTATGAAATCGAATTCACCTTGCCGGCGGAACAAATTGTGTCCGACGCGCAGATGCTTTTGGACTTGGGCAAAGTCGGCGACGTCGCGGAAGTGGAGCTGAACGGCCAGCCCGTCGGCGTGGCGTGGATGACGCCCTACCGGCTCGACATCACCCGCATCGCGCGCGCCGGAAAAAACAAGCTCCTCGTCTTCGTGACCAACCAACTCATCAACTATGTCTCCGGCCTCAAGGAAGTGCCCGAAGTGCCGGTCGAGTTGCAGCCGCGCCTCGGTAAATCCAACCCGGCGCTTTACCCCGAGAGCGGGCGGGCTAAGAATGAAATGAGCGAAACCAACCTGCCGTCGTCCGGCCTGCTTGGCCCGGTGCAAATCGTTTGGCGGAGTGATGAAAAATAACCCATGAATCTGGTTCGGTCATTTATCTACAATCTGTTTGCGACGCTGGCATTCACGCTCGCAGCCAGCGCCGTCGCTCCAACGAAGCCCAACATCCTCATCATCCTCGCCGATGACATGGGCTATTCGGACGCCGGCTGTTATGGCGGCGAAATCCAGACGCCGAATCTGGACCGCCTCGCCGCGAACGGAGTGCGCTTCACCCAGTTTTACAACACCTGCCGCTGCTGGCCGTCGCGCGCGGGCATCCTGACCGGTCACTACGCGCAGTCCGTGCGCCGCGATGAGATGCCCGGCATTGCTGGCGGCTCGACCGGCATCCGCCCAAAATGGGCGCACCTGCTGCCCGAATATCTGAAGCCGCTCGGCTATCGCTCGTATCATTCCGGCAAGTGGCATGTGGACGGCCAGCCCGTTGCCAGCGGCTTTGACCGTTCCTACTGGCTGGAAAACTGCGACCGTTTCTTCTCGCCGCAGGAACATTACGAGGACGACGTGAAGCTCCCGCCCGTCGCGCGCGACAGCGGCTATTACGCGACGACCTTCATCGCCGACCACGCCATCAAGTGTCTCAAGGAACACGCCGCGAAATTTCCCGGCCAGCCGTTCTTTGAATATCTCGCCTTCACCAGCCCGCATTTCCCGCTGCACGCGCTGCCGGAGGACATCGCCGTTTACAAGGACCGCTATCAATCCGGCTGGGACGCCATCCGCGACGAGCGTTACGCGCGCATGAAAAAAATGGGACTCGTGAACTGCGACCTCTCCCAGCGCGACCCCATCACCATCTCTCGCCGCAGCCAGACCGAAGCGGAACTGCGCCCGCTGCTCGGCCCGGACGAAGTGACTCATGCCGTGGCTTGGAACGATTTGAACGCCGACCAGAAAAAGTTTCAGGCGATGAAAATGTCGTTGCACGCCGCAATGGTTCACCGGATGGACATTGAAATCGGCAAAGTGCTGAATCAACTCAAGGCGATGGGCGCGCTGGACAACACCGTGATTTTCTTCCTGTCCGACAACGGTGCGACCGCCGAACAGATCGTCCGGGGCGACGGCCACGACCGCAACGCTGCACCCGGTTCTGCCGCTACCTACCTGTGCATCGGACCGGGTTGGTCCACTGCGGCCAACACGCCGTTCCGGTTGCACAAGGCGTGGGTGCATGAGGGCGGCATCTCCACGCCGCTCATCGTGCAGTGGCCCGCCGGCTTGAAGGCGCACGGCGAAATCCGCAACAACCCCGGCCATCTGATTGATCTTGTCCGCCGTTGCCCGGCAAGAGCCTCGCGCCTGCCTTCGCCAAGGACAACACGGTGACGCACGATTTCTTCTGGTGGTATCACAAAGGCACACGCGCCTTTCGCATCGGAGATTGGAAGCTCGTGGCGGACAACAATGCGCCGTGGGAGCTTTACGACCTGCACACCGACCGTGCCGAATCCAAAAATCTCGCGGCGCAGCAGCCGGAGCGGGTCAAAGAATTGGAAAAGGAATGGACGAAGCGCGCTGAAGAATTTCGGACGCTCGCAAACCAGGACGCGCCACCCACCAAAGACAAAGCAAAATTATGAAACGCAAATACTCGGTGATTCTCGGCAACCTCGGCAACACCCGCGACCGGTTCTGCACCGGCTACAAGGAGAACCCCGACTCGTTCGGCCTGCTCAAGCGCGCGGCGAAGATTCCGCACGTCGAAGGCATCGAGTTGGTCGGCACGTGGGACATCCGCCCCGACAACGCGAAGCAGATGAAGCACACGCTCGCCGACCTCGGCCTCAAGTGCGTCTCCATCATCCCCGACCTGTTTGCCGACAAACGATTCTGGAAAGGCAGTTACAGCGCGCCCGATGCGAAGGTGCGGCGCTATTCGCTCGATTACACGCGGCAGATGTGCGACATCGCCGGAGACATGGGTTGCCGCACCATGAATATCTGGCCTGGTCAGGACGGCTACGATTATCTGCTCTGCGCGGATTACGAACGCGCACGCGAATGGTTCTGCACTGCCATCGCCAAGCTGGCGCGGGAATATCCGAAGCTGCGGTTCGCGCTCGAATACAAACCCAAAGAGCCGCGCACGCACTCCTACCTTGCGCGGATGGCCGACACGCTGTTGATGGCGCAGGAAACGGGTTGCACAAACGTCGGCATCACCATTGACACCGGCCACGCGTTCGTCGCCGGCGAGGTCGTAGGCGAAGCCATCGTGCTGGCCAAGCGCGCGGGCGACCGGCTGTTTCACATGCACTTCAACGACAACCACGCCGCGTGGGACGACGACATGATCGTCGGCACGGTGCACAGCGTGTGTTTCGTCGAGACGCTCTACTGGCTGGATCGCTGCGGCTACAACGGCTGGCTTTCGATGGACCAATACCCCTACCGCGAGGACGCCGCCGATGCGATTGGCGAAAGCATCCTGTGGCTGCGGCATTTCGACCGGCTGCAACAAAAACATCGCAAGGAAATTGACCAACTCATCCAAGCGAACGACGCCGTGGCAACGTCGCGCTTCCTGCGGAAGATGTTCGCCGCAATATAGTTTTTGGCGGATTTCGTAAAAGGTCTGGCGTTTTTCCCATGTTTGCCGGATGGATTTCTGGCAAACTCGGCGCATCACCGTATGGCTAGACAAAAAATTCTTCTCTTTAGTGCGACCGTTTGCCTGCTGGCAGGTTTTCTGACGGCAGCCACGCCAACAATCACCACCAATTCCATCGGCATCGGTCTGGCGAAGATTCCGGCGGGAACATTTCTGATGGGTCAGGATTCCGGCGGCGATTGGGACGAAAGCCCGGCGCATCAGGTCAAGATCAGCAAGCCCTTTTTCATTTCCACAACCGAGGTCACGCTTGAACAATTCCGCCAGTTCCGCCCGCAACACGAAGCCAGCACCGCCGGCAAGGCCACCGGCGTGAGCTGGCACGACGCGGTCGCGTTCTGCGAATGGCTCTCAAAAAAAGAAGGCCAGCCATATCGTCTGCCCACCGAAGCCGAATGGGAATACGCCTGCCGCGCCGGCACGACGACGAAGTTTTGGTCGGGCGAAAATCCGCCGGCGGACGCCGCCGCGCCGAATCCGTGGGGGCTGCAATATCTCTACGACAGCACGCTGGAATGGTGCGCCGATTGGCACGGGCCTTACCGTCCCGAAGCGCAGACTGACCCCGTCGGGCCGGACTCCGGCCTGACGCGCGTGGTGCGCGGCGACAAGCCGGACGATGATTTCGTGGCGGAAAAATCCAAGGAAGCCGTCACGCCATATTACCACCGCTCCGCCAATCGCGCGGGCCTGCCGCCGGCTTTCGGCCTGCCCGCCGCCCGTCACGGCTCGCCGCCGGTCAGGCCGGCGAACGTCAAGGATGAGGATTGGAGTCCCTGCGGGCCGCACGCCGTCGGCTTCCGCGTCGTTCAGGGCGAACCACTCGCAACTCCGCCCGCTCCGGCGGCTGTTCCGTTTGTGCGGCAGGGCGTGAAGTCGCCCGGCGCGTTGGTAAAACAAGCGCCGCCGGCGGGCCAGCCGTATTTTCGGAAAAGATTTCTCCTGCCCACCCCGCCCTGTCCCGGCAACAGCCCGGAGAACGGCGACAGCGTCCGCGCGGGGCTGCATCCGTCGTTCCGCCGCCACGCGCACAGCCCCGGACTCGCGGCGTGCCCGAACGGCGATCTGCTGCCGGTCATTTACGTTTCCGCCAATGACAAGAAATACTGCGAATACGAGATCGGCGTGTCGCTCATCGCCGCGCGGCTGCGCTTCGGCGCGGATCAATGGGACATGCCCGACCCGATGTTCGACACGCCCGACGCGAACGACCATGCACCGTTGCTCTGGACGGATTGGGAAGCCGGCGGGCGGATGTATTTCTTCTGGGGATCACCCCAGATTGCCCGGGGCGCGTTCCCATTCCAATGGATGACCTCGGACAACAGCGGCGCGACCTGGAGCGAAGTTCACTATCCGTTTTTCCCCGGTCCCATCGGGCCGCACACGCGCCAGCCGCGATGCCACCGGCGCTTCCTCGCTGCTGTGGGCGACGAAGGACAGCGGGCAGACGTGGTTCGACACCGTCGGGCGCAGCGCCGGACGCCACACCACTTACTGCCTGTTGAAGGATGACCGCATCCTCGGCATGGGCGGGAAAAATTCCGACCTCGAAGGTTTCATGCCCAAGGTGATTTCGGCGGACGGCGGGAAGACCTGGATCAAGAGCAAGACCCCGTTTTCGCCATTGCAGGTCAATCAACGGCCCAGCGTCCTGCGCCTCCAGAGCGGCTGCCTGTTCATGGCCGGCGATTTCCAGCCTAACAATGGCAAGAGGTCGCCCTCGATCACCAACAGCGGAGCGTATGCCGCCCTGTCGGACGACGACGGCGAGACCTGGCACATCAAGCGCATCCCTGTGGCGCAGCCACACGAAAACGAACACATGCAACGCGCGCCGACGCTCGGTTACAGCGCCGCGCGGCAGTCGCCTAACGGCATGATTCATCTCATCACCACCATGAACGACCCCTGCCTGCACTTCGAGATGAACGAGGCGTGGATTCTTTCCGATGCCGACGCCACCGCGACTGACGCCGATCTGATGCCGTCCAAAGCCACGAGCATCGCCAGCGTGAAATCTTTTGAGGAAAAATATCCTTCCGGCAAGACCAAGGCAACGTGGCAGGCGGGAATCGGAAACGACGGGCGTGCGTTGCTGACTGGCGACGAGACGTGGTTCTTTGCGAACGGCAAAAAACAATACGAAGCCCACCACAAGCTCGGCCAGAAGACCGGCGCGGAAACACTCTACCGCCCCGACGGCACGGTGGAGTGGAAGCGGGAACACAAATCCGACGGCTCTTGTGTCTGGACACAGTTCTGGGAAAACGGCCGCAAAAAAGCCGAATCCACCTGGCGCAACTTCCACGCCGACGGCCCGGCCAGACTTTGGGATCGCAACGGCAAACTCACCTCCGACGTGATTTTTACCGCCGGAAAATCCAACCCAACAAAGCCGGCACAAAAACCATGAACCAGTCTTTCACCCGCCAAACTTCTGTCGTCGCCGGATTGTTGCTGGCTGGCGCAATTAGTTTCGCGCAGTCAACCGCAGCGGGCGCGACCCCGAAGCAATTCGCCGCGCTGCGCCTCTCTGGAAACGTGCCGCCGGTCATCGGCATGTGGGCCGCGCAGGAGTCCACGTTCATGGCGCGTGAGGGCTACCGGGATTTTCTGGATGCGGCGGCGGCACATTCGCACTTCACATTGATTACGGCCACCATGCGCGACCCGTATCGGGAGATGGTTGATCCGGTGGTGCATGACTGGTTCAAAGCGGCGGCAGGGTATGCGAAGGAGCGCGGCATGGGGATGGCGCTCGACCTGGATATCCGGCATTCGATTGACGCGTTCCGCAAGAAATATCCCGATGAGATGCAGGAGCGGCTGTGGTTGCAGGAATTCGATCTGGCCGGGACGGCGGAAATCACGCCGGAACTGGATTATGCGAAGGTCGGTCACCACGGAGACGCCATCGTCAACAATCTGGCGTTTCAAGCGATCAAGCTGGAGCGGGTGTATTCCTACGTGCGGACACCGCAGGGCATTGACCCGGCAAGCGTGCGGGACATCACGGCCGGTTGCAGCGCCACAAAGTCCAAAGACCCCAGGTTTGAACCGTGGCGGGAGAATTGGTTCTCGAAAATATGGGTCAATATTCCCTGTCGTCCCGCGGACAAGGGGCGGAAGGCGTGCGTGATCACCCGGATCGTCATGAACTATCCGGCGGTGTTCGGGCCGCACCTGATTCCGTTCGAGGCTGATACCGTCAGGCAATATGCCGATGTGCCGCTGGCCGGACTGATGCTTGGTTCGCGATTCGCTTTTGCTGTGGGCGGGCGAAATCGGGCGCGAAAGCGAACGGCAGTTGGCCATCAACCATGTGATGGATTTGCTTCGGACGCGCACCACGGAAATCGAACAGGCGTATTACCGCGCCGCCAAGACGACGTTCGGCCCGAAGGCGTTTCTCGCCGCGCATCCCACCACATTCCCGGTGCTGGATTCCCGCGAGTTCGAGCGCGATGGGCTGAATTGGTGGACGGCGACCCGGGACTTCGCCCAAACCGACGAGACCACGCCCTACTGCGCACGGACTTCCCTGGCGAAAAAATTCGGCGGCGCGGTGTGGTTCAACCAGTGGTATGACAAAACCCCGGAATCTTATGAGCGAGGAATCTGGAGCTATGCCCTGGCCGGCGGACGGATGAATTTCCACCTTTTGTTTCCGCTGCCGATGACGGGCGCGAAAATGCACAAGGTGCTTTTGCGCACCAAAGTTCTGGCCGCCGACTGCCGGATTCGGCTGTTGAACCTGATTTCCGACGCGCCCGTGGATTGCCCCGTGGCGGTCATCTTCGGCCACGCCGGCGCGATGAACTGGGCCGGGCCGGCTTACAACAACACCGGCACGGAACTCACGGACGCGCTCTGGCGCGCGGGGATTTACGCCGACCTGATTCCTTCCAGCGAAATCGGCGACCCGACGCTGCGCGTCGGCAAGGACGGTTACATCTGGTATGGCAAGCAACGCTACGAGGCTGTGGCGCTCCATCAGCCGGAATTTGAAAACGCCGCGACCGCCAAATTTTTCCAGCAGTGCGCCAACGGCAAGACCGCGCTCTATCGCCTCGGCGACTGGACGAAGAACTTCGATGGGAAACCGTTCTCCGGAAACGCGGCTCTGCCCGCGCGCATGAAGGCGCTGCCGGACACCGCCGCGTGCGCCAGCGCCATCCTCGCAGAAGTGCAGCGCCGGGGCTGCGAACCACAGACGCCCGCCACCAAAACTTTTCCGCTCTGGAACAAAATAGGCCGGACGACGGTTGACATGCCTTCCTCCGGACGCTGCCGCCTGACCGACGGCACAGTCATCCTCGCTTCCGGTGAAAACGATGTGATGGGCGATCCGATCCAAAAGACCCTCAAGGTTCAGGGACAGGACGTGACCTTCGACGCCGTCGGCGTGGCGGCGGTGCGGCTCGACAAGCACGGCAAGGTTGAAGCGATGGCGGCGGGCGCACTGAAGAAATTCAAGGCCGGCGACATGAGCATCGAACTCGCCACGCCCGCCGACGTGGCGCTGTGGAAAGACGCCCGTGGTAAATGGCATGGGGTTTTGCAAGGATACGCTGGCGCAGTGCCGGAAGCGCTCGCGAAGATCACCAAACATTGGACACGGTTGACAGTGCCCCAGCCGTTGCCGCCGGAAAATTGAACCCCTGACAGCTTTCTCAAACTACCATGAAAAAAATATTGCCAATCATCGCCATCCACATTCTGACTGCAACCCTCTGTTCCGCCGCTTCCCAGCCGTCGCGTGAGCTGCTCCTTTTTTCCGATGCACAGGACATCACGAACACCTGGGGCAAAATCCGTTTCGGTGCCACCGCGCTGCAACTGATCCGTCCCTGCGAAAATCCCGGCTTTGAAGTCATTCATACCATTCCGCAAAGTGACGGCTCCTACCTCGTTTACGGTTCAACCTACAATCCAGATCCGGAAATAAAAAACTTCACGAATGCGTTCGCGCAAATGACCGAGGTCAAAACCACCTGGAATCTCGTCCGCGCCACCACCCGCGACGGCGTGCGGTTTGAAAATGTCGAAACCGTGTTCACGTCCGAACCGGCAAACTGGCAGCCGCACTGCGCCATCGCCTACAATCCGAACGCGCGGGAGTTCCTGATGTTGCGGATTGTCACCGACACCAATGGCATGGGCTACCGGGCGTTTTTCAGCCCCGACGGCAAGAACTGGAAGCTGCATTCCAACGAGCCGCCGTTCTATGACGGCGACTCCATGAGCCTGTTCTGGAGTCCCAAGGCCGGGCGTTTTGTCTGCATCTGCAAAACCCTCCAGCCGGTCATCAAACACCTCCAGGATCACGGCGGCAGAACCTCCAGCCTCCACAATGGCGACCTGCGGGACCGGCGGGTGCAAATTATCCGCTCCAGCCTTGATGGCCGACGGTGGGAGCCGGACGTGTCCATGCAAGACCTGTGGGACCGGAGCGGCAAAAAAAGCCATGTGCCCAGGGAATTCATGACAATGCCCGACGCCAACGATCCGCCGGACATGGAATTCTACCGCTGCATCAGCTTCTGGTATCACGATCGCAGCTACGCGATGGTGCTGAATTATGCCGCCAGCCCGCTGGCTCCGCTCAAGCATGCCCCCCAGTTGGACACGGAGTGGTGGGTTGCCCACGACGGTCTTCACTGGGAGCGCCCCTTTCGCGGCATCAATGCGCTGGGCGATACGTTCCCCGATGGTTACTGCGTCCCCCACAATCCGATGAACCTGAACGGCATGACCCTGTTTCGCTTCGGCAACAAACTGCTCGGCATGAAACAAGACCGCATCAGCTTTGTGGGCGCGCGCGCCAACGCGGAATTTTCCACGACGCCGTTCCTGATGCCGCAGGGAGATTTGCTGCTCAATGCCGCCGCGCCTGCGCCGGAACGCGCTTTCGCCACGCAGCAGGCTTACATCATGGTCGCCGTGCTGGACGAAAACGGCACGGTCGTGCCCGGCTTCGAGGCGGACAAATGCCTGTTCAAGACCGTGGATGAAATTGCCCTGCCGCTGGTCTGGAACGGCAAGTCCGCCCGCGAATTGGCCGGGCGAAAAATCAGCCTCCGCTTCCAACTCCGCAGCGCGAACATCTACGCCGTGACCTTCAAGGAATGAAACCGCACTGGACACCATGAAGCCCCTGCTCGCGTCCGCTGTCTTGATCGCCGTTTGCGCCGGCCTCGTTTCCGCGCAAACCGCCGCGCCGCCGGCCATTGCTGTGGCGCGCATCAACACCGCCATCGTCCCCGCCCCGCCGCCGGACGCACCGAACGGCCCGAAGCAGAAGCGCGCGGAAGTCGTCCTGCAACGCGCCAAAGACAATCCCGGCAAGTGCGACATCGTGTTCATCGGCGACTCCATCACGCAACAATGGGAAAGCAGCGGCTCGAATGTCTGGCAAAAATATTACAGCCACCGCAAATGCCTGAACTTCGGCGTGGGTGGCGACCGCACCCAGCGCGTCCTCTGGCGTTTCGAGCAAGGCCAGCTTGATGGCCTCAAACCCAAAGTCGCCGTGCTGATGATCGGGACGAACAACTCGAACAACGACGACAACACCGAAGCCGACATCCTCGGAGGTGTTCAGGCCATCGTGGCGCAAATCCGCCAGCGGCTGCCGGACACAAAAGTTTTGGTGCTGGGCATTTTCCCGCGCGGCAAAACATTCAGCCCGCAACGCGGAAAAGTTCTGCAAGTGAACCAGGCGCTGGCGAAGCTGGCGGATGGTCGGATGATTCATTATCTCGACATCGGCTCCCGGCTCATCGAAGCCGACGGCTCGATTTCCGATGCGGTGATGCCGGGTTATCTGCATCTTTCAGAGCGCGGCTACGTGATTTGGGCCGAAGCCATGGAGCCGAAACTTCGAGAACTGCTCGGAGAGTGACTGCCAGATTTCGCAAGCCCTTTGGCAGTTTTTCCATGTCCGCAAAAGTGAAATTGGGGCAGACTCGCTGCCGACGATCCCAATCCCTGACACCATGAAAAAACTACTGCTCATCAGCTCTCTCTATCTCGCGGTTGCCGGCCACGTTTCCGCCGCCCGGCTGACCTCGTTCGCGGACGACTTCAACCGCGCGACGCCGGGCGCGAATTACGCGGCGGTTCGCGGCGCGGCCTACGGCATCAGCGACGGCGTGCTGACCAACGGCGGCCCGGGACAAAACCATGTGTATCTGAAACCAGCCGGCGAACTGACCACGCTGCCCACGGCCGAGGATTACGCCAACGGCTATTCGTTCGCCGCCGCGCTGGATATTTTCATCCCCGCCAGCGGACAGGCCTCGGTGGTGACGGCTGGGCTGGCGCTGAACGAGCAGGACGGCCAGCGCGGCCTCAAACATCGGCTGCTCCGCTTTCGCGGGCACGGCCCCAAGAGTTGCTCCATCCAACTGCTGGGCGGCAACGGGCTGGAAGGCGTAAACATGGGCGAATTGAAAAGCAACGCCTGGCATACCCTGAAAGTTTCCTCCGCCGCGCCGGGAGTTTACCAATACACCTTCGGCCGGCGGGGCGAAGCCCGCCCGCTCGCCAGCGGCACTTTCACGGAGACGACGACCAACATTCTCACGGGCGGATACATCGGAATTTACACGGAGAACGCGCCGGCGGGCGCGTATCAATTCGATAATTTTTCGGTCACGGTGAAAAAGGATGAGCGCACGACCGCGCAGGAACTGCTGCTCTTCTCCGACCAGAGCGACATCGCCGACACCTGGGGCAAAATCCACTTCAGCGTCACGCCGCTCCGGGAGAACATCCCCTGCAAAGACCCCGGCTTCTCCGTCACCTACAGCATTCCGCAAAACAACGGCTCGTGCCTCGTTTATGGCTCGGTCTTTCACCAGGACCCGGACATCACCAGCAAAAAACTCGGCGATTCCGGCGCGGACATGGCCCGCGCCAAGAGCACTTGGGACATTGTCCGCGCCACCACCCGCGACGGCGTGAGCTTTGAAAATGTCGAAACCGTTTTCACCTCCGCGCCGGCCAACTGGTCGGTGCACTGCACCATCGCCGCCAAGCCGGACGGGAAAGAGTTCCTGCTGTTGCGCCTGCTCGCCAACAACAACGGCTTCGGTTACTACCCGTTTTCCAGCCCGGACGGAAAAAACTGGAAGCAGCTTTCCACCGAGCCGTTGTTCTACGATGGCGACGCCATGAGCGTTTTCTGGAGTCCCAAGGCGCAACGCTACATTGCCGTCTGCAAAACCCTCCAGCCGTTTCCCAAGCACATCACGACCGGTCACGGCGGCAGAAGCAAACTCCTCAACAATGACAAACTGCGCGACCGCCGCGTCCTTTCCATCCGCTCCAGCCCCGACGGCATCAAGTGGACCCCCTCCGATTCCATGGATGACGTGTGGGACCGCAGCGGTCGCAAAAAGGCCATCCCGGCGGAATTCATGACCATGCCCGACGCTGACGACGCGCCGGACTTGGAATTCTACAGCGGCAACGGATTCTGGTATTACGACCGCGCCTACCTGATGTTGCTGAACTACGCCGACAGCCCACTGGTCAAAGGCCACGGCCCGCATCTGGACACGGAGTGGTGGGTGGGCAGCGACGGGCTTCATTGGAATCGTCCCGCTCGCGATGTCAACGCGACCGGTGACTTCATCAAGCGGATTTCGCACAATCCACTGATCTTGGGCGGCAAGTTTCTGTTCCACTACGGCAACTTCCTTCTGGCCATGAAGCAAGACCGCATCAGCTACGTCGGCGCGCGCGCCAACGCCGAGTTCTCCACCAAACCGTTCCCGATGCCGAAGGGGGATTTGCTGCTCAACGCCGCCGCGCCCGCGCCCGAACGCGCCTTCGCCACACAGCAGGCCTACATCATGGTCGCCGTGCTGGACGAAAATGGCACGGTCATTCCGGGCTTCGAGGCGGACAAGTGCGTCATCAAGAGCGCCGATGAAATTGACCTCCCGCTGTTCTGGGGCGACAAGTCCGCCCGCGAACTGGCCGGGCGGAAAATCAGCCTGCGCTTCCAGCTCCGCAGCGCGAACATCTACGCCGTGGCGTTCAAGGAATAGCCTCGCACGACGCTGGAAGCGTTTCGGTTGATTTACAAATGAAGACACAAGCTCGCAGCCTGTTTACGGTCGGCGGGAGACAAAGCGCGATTCTTTTGTGGATGATCGCGCTGCTGTCGCAACCGCTCTCATTCACCGCCAAGGCGGACTTCCTCGGCCGCGAAGGCGAACCCACGACGCAGAATTGCATCGTCGTTTCCGCCAAGGAAATCAGCGAGCCTGTCGCCGCTCGCTACAACTGGGTGAACGCGCCGACCGGCTGGCTGTTCAACTCGCAAAACCTGCCAGCCGCACCGTTCCGCAGTGATCAATGGTAGCAAGCCGCCGGCGTGCGCGTAGGGTTCAGCGTTTGTTTTGCCGCTGCCGCCGGAAATCGCGCGGGCTGACGCCTTCCAGTTTTTTGAAGAAGTGGCTGAAGTAGAATTCGCTGGAGAACTGCATCTGCTCGGCGATTTGTTTGATGGACAAACCGGGATCGGAAAGCAGCAGCCGCGCCTGGCTCAGGCGGCTGCGTTGGATGAAATCGTGGAGGTTCTCGTGCTGCACCTCATAGAACAGCGTGCGCAGCCCGGAATAGCTGACGCCGGCAATGGGCGCCAAGTCCTTCACCTTCCAATCGTAAAACGGTTTGGCCTCGATGGCATTGAGCACCCGCACCACCGGCGCGGGCAGTTCCACGCGAACCGAGGAAAGCTGATTCCGCGAAGCCAGCAATACCCCCAGCATCCGGGTAAGCACCATGTGCCCCTCCCACTCCCAGCCGGCGCGCTTGCGCTGGATGATGTTCCAGATTTCGCGGTAGCTGTTGTTGTGAATGATCGAAGCATCCGCCAATTCAAATTGCGCCTGCCGGCTGCCTCCCAATTCATTATGCCAGCTTTCCAACGCCGGCCCGCCAAAACGCAGCCCGCGTTTGACCAGTTGCTGGCCGGCCACCGGCGCATAAGTGCGCACCTTCGTCATATCCACAAACCAGACCGAATTTCCCGGCTGCAACAGGTATTTGTGCCCCTCGGTTTCCAAGGTGCCGTGACCCGAGAGAATCCAAAACAGATGCGCCCCCGGTTTTTCGTATGGTTCGTGGTGATCGGGCGCGGTCAAGCAGGCTGTATCCAGCGAAAAGGCATGCCAGAGCAGCCGCCGCGCCGTGGTGGACGGAACGACAGCCAGCAGTTTCGATGCGGATTTTTTCTCCTTTTTCATCTCTGGGTTTCTATAAAAAAGACTATCCGCACTCCGCAGCCGGAGCAAGCGCCTGAAAAGATCGCCGGAAAATCCTATTTTGCGGCTTCACTGCCGGGCGCTGACTGCTCCTTGGAAATTCGACACCGGTCGCGCCAACCCCAAAGCGTCATTTCCCGGCTGATCTTGTCCGGCTTGGCAAAAATCAGACTGCCCGAATATCCCGCCACCAACAAAACCAGATGCCCCAGCACCCCGATCATGACCGGATGCAACTTGAAATTGAACTGCCCCAGATCAAAGGTCGGCTGCTTGCCGCTGGTCAATATCCCCCACGCAGTAAAAACCAGGCAGGCGGCGATTCCGATATAAGCCCCCTCCTTGTTCGCCCGGGGACTCAAAAATGCCAGCAGGAACAATCCAGCCAAACCTCCGGCGATGATCGAAGTCACCGTGAAGTAAAACGACAACACCTGTTCTGATTTCCAAGCGATGATGACCGCAGTCAGGATGGCCAGCACTCCACAGACGACGACAATCCATTTGCCCATCCGCAAACGCTGCCGATCCGTGGCGTCGGGCCGCAATTTGCGGTAATAATCCTCCACCCCCACAACGGACAGGCAGTTCAAATCGGAAGACAGCATGGACATGGCCGCCGAAAACAACGAAGCCATGAACAATCCCGCCAAACCCGCCGGAACTTTTGTGGCCAGAAAATAAGGGAATATTTTGTCCGGCTTGTCCACAAAAGCCGGCAAGACCTCATGCGAAAGCTGGTAATACGACCACAGCAACGTGCCGATCAGCATGAACAACACCCAAGCCGGAACGCAGAGGAGTGCCCCCAGCGCGACGCCTTTCAGCGCCTCCCGGTCCGATTTGGCAATCAGATACCGTTGCACCAGCGTCTGATCGGCGGTGTATTTTTGCAGATACCAAAAGAAGCCATACAAAGACATGACCCAGACGCTG
>JAPLTZ010000119.1:14624-15068 GCA_026397895.1 Verrucomicrobiota bacterium
CTGCTGAAGTCGAGGTCGAAACTGCCCAGACTGAATTTGTTGTGTTCCCAAGCCAGACTGAAAGCCGCCGTCGGGCCTCCAGGAACCAGATACAACAAAAAGCCGAGACAGATGAAAACGCCGATGCACTTGATGAACGCCTGGATGACATCCGTCCAGATCACCGCTTCCAGCCCGCCCACCACCGTGTAAAAAACCGTCACCGCGCCGGTCGCGATCATCACCAGATAAATGTTCCAGCCGGTGATGGACGCGATGGTCAGGGCCAGCGTGTAGAAAACGAATCCCATCTTGGAGAAATGGCCCATCGTAAACGCCAGCGCGCTATAAGCCCGCACCTTGTAGCCAAACCGCTTGCCGAAATATTCGTAGGCGCTCATCCCGACGGCATGACGGAAAAACGGAATGATGACCAGACCCACGAGCATCAATACGCCGACGACC
>JAPLTZ010000119.1:15129-17680 GCA_026397895.1 Verrucomicrobiota bacterium
GCACCAACTCGTTCCAGTTGCCGGCATAAGCCGAACCCGGATACGCGATGAACGTGATGCTGCTGATCAGCGTCGCGTAGATGGAAACCCCCATGGCCCAGTGGGGAATCGAACGCTTGCCGAGAAAATAGCTCTCCGACGTGGTCTGCCGCTTGGCAAAGCGGATTCCGACCATGACCATGCCCGCCATGTATCCCAAAATGACAACAGTATCCAGCCAGCGTAAATGTTCCATAATTACAATTTTTTCTGCATCAAAACAAACACCACCCGTCTTCGGGACTACTGGCAACCAACCGAACCGGCAGCCACGCGCCGCTCAACATCGGGCACATGCGCGTCCTTGATTTTCACCACGATCTTGCGCACCAAGCCGCCGGCGTCACCGTCCACGCGCAGACAGGGAGCGTGAGCGTCGTTGGGAAAAAGAACCGCCCCTTCCCCCGCCCGCAACAGCACCCGCCCCTGCGCTTTACGGTCCAGCGCGAAAAAAATGTTGCCGTTCGCGTCATACGCCGGCAGTTCCCCCGGTTGCGCCCGCAGATCGCAGACCTCGATCCACTCCTGGCCGGCGCAGACGTATTGCACATCCGTGTAGCGCTGATGGGCCTCAAATTTTCCCTGCTCCCGCGGGCGCGGGTGGTAACACTGGACAATCAGAAAAAGCGCATCGCCCTCAACCATGATTTTCTCGCTGTCCCCGGCGCGCTGACTGGAAACCAGCCTGGTGATGTCCGGCCGGCGACCTTCGCGATAATCCTGGAGAATCGCCAGGCCGCGCTGCAATCGTTGGTTGGCCGAAGCCTGCCCAACAAAATCTTCAATTTTTCCAACCATCGCCATAAATCAATTGTTCAATTCTATTTTTGCAACACGGCCGCCGGAGCAAAGCTGTCCGTGCGGAACGGCGTTGCCGGCAGACCATTCTTGCTCCACAGATTCACGACCGGAAAATCCGCCCAGCCGTAGCGCACCGCCACCGGCTTGGCCACCTCCGGGCTGCTGACCGCCACGGTGTTGTCCGGCAGGATTTCGGC
This sequence comes from Verrucomicrobiota bacterium, assembly GCA_026397895.1. Classification (GTDB taxonomy): domain Bacteria; phylum Verrucomicrobiota; class Verrucomicrobiia; order Limisphaerales; family JAFMIX01; genus JAFMIX01. The sequence goes on from JAPLTZ010000119.1 coordinate 16,167, forward strand.
TTTCGCCCAGACGAATTTTTTATCCTCGCCACAAATCGCAAAACCTTTCAGCTCGCCATCGCGGGCTTCCAGACCTTTGCCGACCTGGTCGAAACGCAGGATCACTTTTCCGCCCTTCACCTTCATGCTGCGATAAACCGGGCCAGAGAATTCAATTTTCTCCCCGTAAGCAATGTGCCGGGCCGCCAAGGCAAGCCGCTCGCCCACCGGTTCTTTCTTGGCCGGGTGGATGTTCTTTTCGTCGCCGATGTCGGTGATGACGGCCATGCCCACCGTCGGCAAAACCTGCGTCGCCCGAAGCTGCGCCTCGCGTAAAATGGCCCAGTCGCTTTCATCCGGCTGCGGCTTGAAGGCGCGATAGGGAGCGAGTTGCACGCACAAAAATGTGAAGTCGCCCTGCGCCCAATCCTGCCGCCAGTTCCGGATCATGTCGGGAAAAAGCGCCCGATACTGGATCGCCTGCTCCGCGCTGCGGGCATTGGACTCGCCCTGATACCAGATGGCACCTTGGATGGCGTAGGGGATCAGCGGCGCGATCATGCCGTTGTAAAGCACGGACGGCTTCCACGGCTCGCGCGGCGATTTTTTATTGAATGCCAGCCCTGTCTGTTTCGCCGCCTCTTTTTCCTTTTCGTATGCGGCCAGACCGGTCTCGTATTCCTTCCAAGCGAGGGCGAAGGCGTCAAGCAGCTCAGTTTTGTAGCGCGGGTTGGCGGCCAGAAATTCATTTCTCGTCCACGCCTCCGCCGGCGTGCCGCCCCAGTAGGTGCCGATCAACCCCACCGGCACGCCCCGGCTTTTTTGGAGACTGCGCCCGAAATAATAACCCACGGCGGAAAAGGATTCGATGCTGGCGGGCGAGCAGAGTTCCCAGCGTCCCACCACGTCGTTGGTGGGAGCGTCGAGCTTGGATTTCGGCACCAGAAAAACCCGGATGAATTTGTTGGTCGCGGCCGCGATGTCATTGGTCGGCTCAAACGACTTGCTCATCGGCCACTCCATGTTCGACTGGCCGCTGCAAACCCAGACCTCGCCCACCAGCACGTCGGAGAATTGAATTTTCTTCGTCTTCGTGGCCACGGTCAGAACATCCGCGCCGCCAGCCTTCAGGCTGCGCAGTTTCACCGACCACTTGCCGCCGCGCGCCATAGCGGAGACCTTCTGGCCGCGAAACTCCACCGTGACCACCTCTCCGTTGTCCGCCCAGCCCCACACCGGCAACGCCTTGCCCTGCTGCAAAACCATGTGGTCGGAAAACACCGCCGGCAACCGCAGTTCCGCCTGCGCCCCAAAGGCAAGCGCGGTCGTTACGATGGCTGCAAGGAGGACAAACTGGCGGCGCAGACGATGGATGCGTTTCATGGGCGAAGAATGTTTATTGGTGGCTCAGGTGTGATTTTAACGCAGCTATCTTTTGAAATTCGGTGCCGTCATTCAACACTTTATCCCGATTATTTGACATAGGAAAACTGCCACAAAGTTTGCGAAAGCTGCCATGGCCTTGCCCGTTCAAC
>JAPLTZ010000118.1 GCA_026397895.1 Verrucomicrobiota bacterium
CAATGGCGGCGTAGAGGTCGGCCTCGCGGTCTTCGGCGAAGAGGTCCGGGCCGCGCACGCCGAGGCGGATGGAGCAGGAAAAGGCCTTGGCCGGCGCGCGGTTGTGGTCGTGTTCGAGCGTCACGCGCGCGTCCACGGCCCAGCGGTCGAAGTGTTCCAGCTTGTCGAGCCGGTCAAGGAGGTGGTCTTCGATGGCTTTCGTCAGGGTCACGTTGTGGGTGGAAAGAATGAATTTCATGGCCGGATGATGACGCCGTTTTTTGGAAAAATCCAGCGAAAGGTTGTGCCGGCAAAAATGGAATTCTTGAACTTGCGCGCCGCTTGCCGTAAATCATGCGCGTGCCGACCAAAGTCATCGCTGTTGCCAACCAGAAAGGCGGCGTGGGCAAGACCACGACCACCGTCAACCTCGCCGCCTGCCTTGCCGCGCTCGGACAGCGCGTCCTGCTGCTCGATTTCGACCCGCAGGCGAACGCAACGAGCGGCCTCGGTTTGGAAAAAATCGAGGGCGGCAGTGCGTATCGGCCGCTCATGGGCGAGGGCGGCTTGCTGGAGAAAATCAAACCTACGGCCTACGAACGGCTGGAAATAATCCCCAGCGAGGTGGACTTGTGCGGCGCGGACATCGAACTGGCGCGCATGGACAACCACCTGCAACGCCTCGCGCTCGCCTTCCAGCCCATCCACGATTCGGGACGCTTCGACGTGGTGCTGATGGATTGCCCGCCGTCGCTGGGGATTCTGACGTTGAACGCCTTTGCCGCCGCCGACGCCGTGCTCGTGCCGTTGCAATGCGAATACTACGCGCTCGAAGGCGTCTCGATGCTGAACCGCATCATCAGCCAGCTTCACGACGCCGGCACGAATCCGCGCCTGGAACTTTTTGGTATCGTGATGACGATGTATGATGGTCGCACGAAACTCTCGCAGCAGGTCGTGGACGAGGTGCGGCAGCATTTCGGCGAGCGCGTTTTCGAGACGCTCATCCCGCGTTCGACGCGGCTGGCGGAAGCGCCGAGCTACGGCAAGCCCATCATCTACTACGACCGCTCCGGCCCCGGCGCGGCGGCCTACGAGCTGCTCGCGCAGGAAGTGCTGAAGCGGTTGCCGCCGGTCGCGCAATAAAAAAACCGGCCCGCGCGAAGGCGCGAGCCGGTGGTTGCGGAAATGAATCTTACTTCGGCGAAGCGCCCGCGAGGCTCAGGGTGAGTTCGATTTCGTCGGAGACTTTGTCCGCCGGCGCGGTGGGGTTGATGCCGTAGTCGCTGCGCTTGATGGTGAAGCTGGCGCGGATGACGAGCAGGTCGCCTTCCATCTTTGGCACGCGCAGGCCGAGCTTGCCCTTCAGATAGGTCAATTTCAAGGGCACGGTGATTTCCTTTGTAACGCCGTGGACGGTGAAGTTGCCGGTCGCATCGGCGGTCGTGGTGTCGCCGGTGGTCTTGACGTTCTGGAGCGCCTTCGCCTCGAAAGTGATTTCCTTGAACTGCGCCGTGTCCATCCACATCGCGCCGTGAAGGTGGGTGTTCATCATCGGATTCGGCACGGTGAGGGATTCTGCGGTGACGACGATCTTGCCCGTGGTCGCGCCGGGATTCTCCGCGTCGAACGTGACGATGCCGGTGATGCCGCTGGCGCTGCCGGTGATGGCTTCGAGCGGGGCGTCGAGCTTGAACACGGCGTTGTTCACGCCTTTCGGGTCTTTGAAGTCGAACGCTTGCGGCGCGGCGAGCGCGACGCCCGCGAACGCGGCGAGGACGATTGAGGTGATGAGTTGCTTTTTCATTTTGGTTTTATGATTTGGTTGTTGGTTGATGTGATTTTGAGCGGACAAAAATTGAAGCGCCGGCCAGAACGCCCGCGCCGAGCAAGCCCGCACCGAGGAAGTCGAGGCCGGGCAGGAACTTCTTTTCGTAGGTGATGCCCTCGATGCCGGTGACTTCATCCACGGTCTTGACGGCGGCGGCGAGCGCGACAGCGGCGGCGAGGGCTTGAAGCAGGCGTTTCATGATTCAGTTCAAGTCGAACAGCAACACTTGCGATTTTTGTTTGGCGGTCAGTTTCAAATCTCCTGTCTCACTGACTGCGGCGGCGTCGCCGGCGTTCAAAGTTTGGTCGTTCAATTCTACCTCGCCCTCGGCGACGTGAATCCACGCGTGCCGTTGCGGACGCAACGTGTGTTCCACGGTGTCGCCAGCTTCCAGCTTCGCGAGCGACAACTCCGCGTCCTGGTTGATGGCGATGGAGTTCTCGCGGCCCGTCTTGCTCGCGACGAGATGCCACCCGCCGGTCTTGGCGCGGGCGAGGGATTTTTCCTCGTAGCGCGGTGGCGCGGATTTGCGGTCGGGCTGAATCCAGATTTGCAGCAGGTGAACCGGCTGCTTCTCCGACGGATTGAATTCGCTGTGCTGCACGCCCGTGCCGGCGGCCATGTATTGCACCTCGCCGGTGCGGATGACGCGGCCGTTGCCCATCGAGTCCTTGTGCTCCAGTTCGCCGCTCAAGATGTAGGTGATGATCTCCATGTCGCGGTGCGGATGCGTGCCGAAGCCGCCGCCGGGCGCGATGGTGTCGTCGTTGATGACGCGCAGGGAGCGGAAGCCCATGTGCGCGGGGTCGTGGTAGTCCGCGAAGGAAAACGTGAAGCGGGTGTTCAGCCAGCCGTGGTCGGCGTGCCCCCTGTCATTGGCCTTGCGTAGTTTCATATTCATCTTGGGGACACGGTAGCGCGCGGAAAAATTTCCGGCCAATACCTTGTTTCTGGCGCAGCGATGCTTTTCAGGTATCGTTGCGGCATGGAACTGCGACACCTGCGTTACTTCGTGACCGTGGCCGAGCTGCTGAATTTCACCAAGGCCGCGACGCGCCTCCGCGTGGCGCAACCGGCGTTGAGCCGCCAGATCCGCGACCTCGAAGACGAGCTTGGCGCACCGCTGTTCGAGCGCGGGCCGCGCTTCGTGAAGTTGACCGATGCCGGGATCGCTTTCGTGCCGGAGGCGCAAGCCGTGTTGCTCCGAGCCGAGGAAGCGGTGCAGGCCGTGCGCGCGGTGGTGAACGGTGAGCGCGGGCAGATTCACGTCGGCTACGCGCCGTCGCCGACGGTGGAGCTGCTGCCGAGCGCGTTGCATGCGTTCCAGAATCTCGCTCCCGGTGTGCGCGTGAACCTGCACGACCTTTCGAGCGAGGAACTGCTGCGCGGGTTGCACGACGGCAAACTGGATTTGTGCCTGGTGGTCCGGCAGCCGGAGAAGGCGATGCGCGGATTGAAATTTGAATGTCTGCGGGAATATCCGATGTGTGTGGCGGTTTCGCTGCGGCACCCGTTCGCAAAGCGGAAGCAGGTGACGCTGGCGCAAATCGCCGCCGAACCGTTGCTGGCCTACACGCGCGCCGACTATCCCGATTACCATGCGATGCTGGCGGAGATTTTCCGTCCGCTGGGCGTGAACCCGCGCGTGGTGGCGGAACACGACAGTGCGTCGAGCCTCATTGCGGCGACCGAGGCCGGGCGCGGCGTGAGCATCGCGGCCTCGTCGCTGGGCCTCGTCGCGGGCGGGCGGATCAAGCTCGTGCCGCTGAAGCCCGCGCCGGCGGCGATGGTGGTGGGCGCGGCTTACAATCCGAAGAAGTTCTCCGTCGCCGCGAAAAAGTTTTTGCAGGCGGCGGGTGGGAAGGCGTAGCGGCGGTCGGCAGACCGCCGGATTATTTTGATAAGAGAATGAATGCGGCTCTCTGCCGAGGAGCCGCTACGGAGTTTCCGTCAAATGACCTTCACGAGGTCTTTCGCCTCGAAGCGGACTTTCGGCAGCGTCGCGTATTTGTCGTTGGCGGCGCGGTAGCCGAGCGCGCAGGCGACGATGGTCTGGTGGCCGCTGTCAGTGAGGCCGAGAATCTTGTCGTATTCCGCTGGCACGAGGCCTTCCATCGGGCAGGCGTCCGCGCCGAGGAGCGCGGCGCTGGTCATGAGGTTGCCGAGGGCGATGTAGGCCTGGCGGGCGGCCCATTCGGCGATGATTTTGCTGCGCGCGCCGTTGATGAGGTCGCCGACCATCATGTCGCGGTAGAAATTCAGCGACTCCGCCGGCACCTGGCGCACTTCGACGATGCGGGCGATGAAGCGGTCAATCTCCTCCTTCGTCAGCGCCGTGCGGGCGATGAAGACAACGAAATGCGAACAATCCACGACCTGCTTCTGCCCCCACGAGTGCGGCAGCAAAGCGGCGCGCTTGGCGGCGTCCTGCACGATGAGGAATTTGTAGGGCTGTAGGCCGAACGACGACGGTGAGAGGATGAGCGTCTGCTCCAGCGCCTGCCAAACCTCGGCGGGGATTTTTTTGGTGGCGTCGAAAATCTTGGTGGCGTAGCGCCAGTTTTGGGCGGCGAGCAATTGCTTGTTGGTGATTTTGTTCATGGCGTAAATCGTTTTGCTGGGCCGCCGGTTTTGGCGGCGCGCAACATTGCCATCGTTCGGCGGTGCGCGCAACTGTGGCGATTTCAAATTTGAATTTCGCCGGCCGCTTCCTATGCTTGCGCCATGAGCGAAAATTCCTACCGCGTCCGCCGCGCCACGGTGGACGACCTGCCGGCGCTCACGGCGTTGTGGCAGACAATGGCGTTTCCGGTGGCGGAACCGCATTTGGAAAAACGGCTCACGGAATTCCAGGTGGCGGTGGACGCGGGCGACAAGGTGCTCGGCGCGGTGGCGCTGGAAATCGCCGGTGCGCAGGGGCGGATTCACCACGAGGCGTTCGATGATTTTGGGCTGGCGGAGCGACTGCGCCCGCTGTTCTGGGACAAAATCCAGATGCTCGCGCAGAACAACGGAGTGTTCCGGCTCTGGACGCAGGAGGACGCGCCGTTCTGGAAACAGACGGGCCTGCAAACTCCGCCGCGCGACATTCTGCAAAAGCTCCCGGCCAAGTGGACGAACGCGCAGGGCGGTTGGCTGACTTTGCCGCTCAAGGACGAGGCGGCCATCAAGGCGCTGTCTGTTGATCAGGAGTTCGCTGCGATGATGCAAGCTGAGCGCGAACGCATCGCGGCGCGGGTGCAGTGGTTCAAGACTGTGGGGATGTTGACGGCGGTTCTGTTCGCGCTGCTGGTGGGCGCGCTGCTTATCTACGTGTTCCGTCGCGACCCGGCCATCTTGCAGAACCTCGGCGGCTTCTTGCGGAAGTGATCGTGGTCAACCGGCGGAAAATTCATCCGCGTGATACGAGCTGCGGACGAGCGGGCCGCTCGCCACGTGGAGGAAACCCAGCGCCTGCGCCGCCCGGGCGTAGGTCACGAACTGAGCCGGCGAAATATATTCCACGAGCGGCAGGTGTTTTGCCGACGGCGGCAGATATTGGCCGAGCGTGAGGATGTCGCACTGTGCGGCGCGCAAATCTTCCATCGCTTGCAACACTTCCGCTTCCGTCTCGCCGAGACCGAGCATCATGCCGGACTTGGTGTGAAAAGAGTTTCGAGTTTCGAGTTTTGAGTTTCGAGTTTTCGCCTTCGCCAGCACGCTCAACGAACGGTCGTAGGTCGCGCGGTGGCGCACGGTGGGCGTGAGGCGGCGGACGGTTTCGAGGTTGTGGTTGTAGATGTGCGGGCGCGCGGCGAGGACGGCTTCGATGGCGGCGTCGCAGTCATTGAAATCGGGAACGAGCACTTCGATGACGATGCCGGGATTCAAGGCGCGCACGGCTTCGATGGTTTTGGCGAAATGCTCCGCGCCGCCGTCGGCAATGTCGTCGCGGGCGACGGCGGTGATGACGACGTGCTTGAGCTTCATCCGGTGCGTGGCTTCGGCGACGCGCTGGGGCTCGTCGGCTTCAAGCGCGAGCGGTTTGGCGGTAGCGATGGCGCAGAAGCCGCAGGCGCGCGTGCAACGGTCGCCGGCGATCATGAAGGTGGCCGTGCCTTTGCTCCAGCATTCCCAATGGTTAGGGCACTTGGCGCTCTCGCAGACGGTGTGGAGCGTCAGCTCGTCGAGCAGGCCGCGCGTGCGGCTGAAGGTGTCCGCCGTAGGTAGCGGCATGCGCAGCCATTCCGGGAGGCGCGGGCGTTTTGATTCAACGGCGGTCATATTTTCAGCCACAGATTTTCACAGATGAAACACGGATGGGAAAAACTCTGAATTCATTTTATCTGTGTCCATCTGTGTTTATCTGTGGCTTAACTGCTCCCAAAACTTTTCCAGTTCGGGCGGGCCGAAGTCGGCGAGGATTTTGCCGTCCACCTCGATGACGGGGGCGTAGCGCTGGCCGGAGAGGTTGATCATTTCCGTGAACGCCTTGCTGTCGGCGATGACATCGAGCGTCTCGCATTTGATGCCGCGCTCGTTGAGCCAGGCGACGGCTTTGTGACACCACGGGCAATAGGGTTTGATGAAGAGGCGGATATCTTGTGGTGGCTTGTTCATTGGCATTAATCAACTGCTCCGGTCTCTTGGAATCTGAACTCCATACTTAACCAAAATATTTGTAATATTACTTTCTAAATCCGTGCTGTGCCCACTCATGACAATCTCAATCTGTTGAATAAATATGCGGAGATTGGTCATGTAAACGTCTGTCATTCTTTTCCGTTCTACCGTATGTGAAAGATCAGCCATGTTGTATGCCAGCAAAGCTATTTTTTTGTATGCCTCATCAGGTATTAGCCCAGCGTTGATAATGGAGTTATTCTGAAGCGACTTCTTTATGTAAGTTTGTCCTGCCCGAACCGGGTTAGACCGCAATGCTATAAATCCAACCAGAAATTGGAGAACAAACCAACCGATCCAACAGATAACAAGACATGCGACAATGTATAATAGAATCATGTCCGAACAGAATTTAGCTAACTTCCAATCTGCGTCTTGTAGGCTTCCGGCGTGAGGAGGGCGTTGAGTTCCGCCGCGTTGCTCAATTTGATTTTGTAGAACCAGCCGCCGGCGTAAGGCTCGGTGTTCACGAGCGCGGGGTTGTCGGTGGCGGCTTTGTTGATTTCCACGACTTCGCCGCTGACGGGGGAGTAGATGTCGCTGGCGGTCTTGACGGATTCCACAACGGCGCAGGATTCGCCGGCCTTCACCTTGCGCCCCACGGCGGGCAGCTCGACAAAGACGATGTCGGTGAGTTCGTGCTGGGCGTGGTCGGTGATGCCGACGGTGGCGGTGTCGCCGGCGAGGCGCACCCATTCGTGGGACTTGGCGTATTTCAGGTCGGAAGGAACGTTGCTCATAATGGTTTCAAAAAACTTGTCCGCAGATTACGCAGATTGCGCGGATTCACAAATCCAATTTTGCCACGGTCGGCGCGGATGTTCACGGTGGCGGAAAAGCTTCTGGTGTTTCCGGCGGCGGCTCGTTATTTGTAACCCGAACCCGGTTTTTCCCGTCAGGGGCAGCAATGAAGCCGATTGTTTGTGGCAAATCAACCATCCAGCCTATCCTCATCATGATCACATCCCGCAACCTCTCCAGATTCGTCGCCAAACTGAAACGCCCCGCCGTGTGGCTGGCGGTGGCGATGTTCGCCAGCCTGACCGTGGCGTTCGCCGCCGCGCCGCCGCCGAACATCGTCATCATCTTCACGGACGACCAGGGCTATGCCGACGTCGGCTGTTTCGGCGCGAAGGGATTCGTCACGCCCAACCTCGACCGGCTCGCGCAGGAGGGGCGGAAGTTTTCCAACTTCCACGTCGCGCAGGCCGTGTGCTCGGCGTCGCGGACGGCGTTGTTGACGGGCTGTTATCCCAATCGCGTGGGCATCCACGGCGCGCTGAACTCGAAGTCCGGCATCGGCATCAGCGATTCCGAGATGACGCTTGCGCAGTTGGTGAAGCAGCGCGGTTATGCGACGGCGATTTTCGGCAAATGGCATCTCGGCAGCGAGCCGCCGTTCTTGCCCACGCGCCACGGCTTCGATGAATGGTTCGGCCTGCCGTATTCCAACGACATGTGGCCGGAAACCGCCACCGGCAAGCCCGGCAACCATCCGCCGCTGCCGATGTATGAGAACGAGAAGGTCGTCATCCCCGCCGTCACGCACGCCGATCAGGAGCAGCTCACGACGTGGTATACCGAACACGCGGTGAAGTTCATCGAGAAGAACAAGGCGCGCCCGTTCCTGCTCTACGTCGCGCACAATATGCCGCACGTCCCGCTGCACGTCAGTTCCAAGTTCAAGGGCAAGACGGCGCGCGGCCTCTACGGCGACGTGATCGAGGAAATTGACTGGTCGGTCGGGGAAATTCTCGCCGCGCTCAAGAAGAACGGGTTGGAGGACAACACCTGGGTCATCTACACGTCGGACAACGGTCCGTGGCTGCGCTTCGGCAATCACGGCGGCTGCGCTGACCCGCTGCGCGAAGGCAAGGGCACGGCGTGGGAAGGTGGCACGCGCACCCCTTGCGTCATGCGTTGGCCGGGGAAAATTTCCGGCGGAAAAGTCTGCGACGACATGTTCATGAGCATCGACCTGTTCCCGACCATCGCCAGGCTCATCGGCGCGAAACTGCCGGAGCATCCGATTGATGGCCTCGATGTCTGGCCCATCATCGCCGGCCAGCCCGGCGCGAAGAACCCGCATCCCGCCTACTGGTTCTACTACGAGCGCGGCCAGTTGCAGGCGCTGACGACGGGCGACGGCCGTTGGAAATTGCAACTGCCCCACAACTACGGCTCGCTCGGCGGCAAACCGCCCGGCCACGACGGCCTCCCCGTGCCGGGCACGAGTATTAAAATCGAGTCGAACGAACTCTACGACCTCGTCAACGACGTAAGCGAGAAGACGAACGTCATTTCGCAGCATCCCGACATCGTCCAGCAGCTCGAAGCCGAGGCCGAAAAGGCGCGCGTGGAATTGGGTGACGCGTTGACCAAGCGCGAGGGCAGGGGCGTGCGTGAGCCGGGTCGCATGAAATCACCCGCAGTCTCCAAGCAGGCGGCGCAACTGGGCGACAAGATGGCAATGCGCCTCGCCCAATCCGCTCCGGATTGATTTTTTCTGTTGAAATTTCAGTTTGTTTGAACATTCTAACCAAATGGCACTCCGCTCTGTTTCAATTTTCGTCTTGCTGGCGACAGCCGCCGTGCTGGTCGCGGGTGCCGCCGAAACTTCCGCTCCCAAGGCATCACCTCCGCCGAACATCGTGTATATCTTGGCCGACGACCTCGGCTACGGCGACGTCGGTTGCTACAATTCGCAGACGAAGCTGCCGACGCCGCGCATTGACAAGCTGGCGACGGAGGGGATGCGGTTCACCGATGCCCACAGCGCGCCGGCCTGCACGCCGACGCGGTATGGGGTTTTGACGGGGCGATACGCCTTCCGCTCGCGCGTGCCGGTGCATGTGCTCGGGCCTTACGACGCGCCGCTGATCGAGGAAGGGCGGCTGACCGTGGCGGCGTTGCTGAAGCAGCAGGGCTACCACACCGCCTGCATCGGCAAGTGGCATCTGGGTTGGGACTGGGCGTTCCCGAACGGCAACCGCAAGGGCGACCCGGATTTCACCAAGCCCGCCGCCAACGGGCCGACGACGCGCGGCTTCGACGAGTATTTCGGCACGGACGTGCCGAATTATCCGCCCTACGCCTTCATCCAAAACGACCGGGTCACCGCGCCGCCGACGGCGACGTTTCCCGGCCAGGACAAGGAATATTTTGTCAACCGCGCCGGGCCGATGGTGCCGGGCTGGAAGTTTGAGGACATCATGCCCACGCTCGGCGCGAAGGTGGCGGACTATCTCCGCGCCCGCGCCGCTGACAAGAAACCGTTCTTCCTCTACCACACGTTCACCATCCCGCATGAACCGCTCGCGCCGACGGCGGAGTTCGCCGGCAAGAGCGGCATCAACCGCTGCGGCGATCTGATTTTGCAGACCGACGCGGCGGTCGGCGCGATTCTGGACACGCTGGAAAAACTGGGCTTGGACAAGAACACGCTCGTCATCTTCGCATCCGACAACGGCCACGGCGGGGCGACCGGCGTGCCGGCGTTGCTCGCGGCGGGGCACGACCCCAGCCGTCCGTTCCGCGGCTACAAGGGCAGCATTTTGGAAGGCGGCCACCGCGTGCCGCTCATCGTCCGCTGGCCGGGCCGGGTGAAGGCGGGGACGGTTTGCGACGAAGTCATTTCGCTGTGCAGCCTGATGGCGACGTGCGCGGAAATCACCGGCGCGAAAATTCCCGCCCACGCCGGCGAGGACAGTTCGAGCATCCTGCCGTTGCTGGCGGGGCAGCCGGAGAAATTTCATCCGGTGCGCGCGGCGGAAGTCCATGCCGGCGTGAACGGCTTTGCCGCGCGGCAGGGCGACTGGAAATTTGTGGAATCGAAGGTCAAACAAACCAATCCCGCCCGCCCGGACGCCTTGGCCGGATTGTATGACGTGCGCCACGATCCGGCGGAAAAGAACAACGTCATCGCGCAGCACCCGGACATCGCGGCGAAACTGAAGGTGCTGCTCGATCAGATTGTCGGGACGGACGCGGCCCGGCTGCGGAAACCCGGCTCCGATGACGAAGACGCCGCCGCGCCCGGCGCGAAAAAATCCAAGACAAAGTGAACGGAATCCCCCAATTTATCCAAACATGAAAATCAGACTCCCGTCCCTCCTGCTCGCGCTCGCCATTGCCGCCGTCAGCGCGGCGCACGCCGCCAAACCGAACATCATCCTCATCGCCGCCGACGACCTCGGCTACGCCGACATTGGCGTTCATGGCTGCAAGGAGTTCGCCACGCCGAACATTGATTCGCTGGCGAAGAACGGGCTGCGGTTCGCCGCCGGTTACGCGACTTCGGCGGTGTGCGCGCCGTCGCGGGCGGGTTTTCTCAGCGGGCGCTACCAGGATCATTTCGGATTCCAGGGCAATCCCAAGCACGGCGCGTCGGACTGGGGCTTGCCGTTGGACGAGCGCACCATCGCCGACCGTTTGAAAACTGCGGGTTACAAGACGGCGGCGTTCGGCAAATGGCATCTGGGCGAAAAGCCGGAGCAGCATCCGATGAGCCGGGGCTTCGACGAGTATTTCGGTTTCCTTGCTGGCATGCATGATTACTTCAAGGCCGAAGACCCGAACTGGGGCGCGATCATGCGCGGCCGCGAGAAGGCGGAGCTGAAGGAATATCTGACGTTCGCCATCGCCAAGGAGGCGTGCGGGTTCATCGAGCGGCAGAAGGACGCGCCGTTTTTTATCTACCTCGCGTTCAATGCGCCGCACACGCCGTCGCAGGCACCGGAAGATTATCTGAAGAAGGCGGCGCACATCGCCGACAAACAGCGGCAGACCTACGCCGCGATGGTCATGGCGCTGGACGATTCCATCGGGCGCGTGCTGAAAACGCTCCGCGAAAAAGGGCTGGAGGAAAACACGCTCATCTTCTTCCTGAGCGACAACGGCGGGCCGCTCATCAAGGGCAGCGCGCCGAACGGTTCGCGGAACGACCCGCTGCGCGGCGGCAAATTGCAGATGTGGGAGGGCGGCATCCGCGTGCCGTTCATGATTCAGTGGAAAGGCCATCTGCCCGCCGGTAAAACGATTGCCGAGCCGGTCATCTCGCTCGACATCCAGCCCACGGCCTGCGCGGCGGCGGGCGTGGAGACCAAGCCGGAATGGAAATTGGACGGCTTGAACTTGCTGCCGCTGCTCGAAGGCAAGGCGGAGCATCTGGCGCGCACGGATCTTTTCTGGAAGTTCGGCAACGACCAGTTCGCCATCCGCGGCGGCGACTGGAAACTGGTGAAGGTTCATGCCGACAAGGGATTGTTCAATCTGCCAAAAGACATCAGTGAAACCACTGACCGCACGGCGGAGCAGGGCAAGCTGGCGGAGGATTTGAAAGCCCGCTGGGATGTCTGGGAAACCAAGAACCCCACCGTGAACCTGAAGGTCGCCGCCGAGAAGAAAGGCAAAGAACAATGAAGCCCGTTCAAATTCTTTCAACCTTGCTGCTGGCGGTCGTCGGCTGCGCGGCGGAAACCAACAGCGTCACGGCGGAAAAATATCCGGGGCTGGCGAAGGTGATGGCGCACATCCGCACGGCCTTCCCGCAGACCATCAAGGAACAGAAGGCCGACGCCGATGGCAACATCGCCGTGCCGCATCCCTACACCGCGCCGTGCGCGAAGGACACGTTCCAGAACCTGTTTTACTGGGACACCTGCTTCATGAACCTCGGCCTGCTGCGCATCGGCATGCCGGCGCAGGCGAAGCACAACACGGACGACCTTTTGTTTCTCGCGGACAAGCTGGGTTACGTTCCGAACGCCAACCGTTGGGCGATGACGAACCGCGCACAGCCGCCGCTGCTGGCGTGGATGGTGCGGGAAATTTTTGCCGAAACGAAAGACCGCGAATGGCTCCAGGGCGCTTACGCCACGCTGGTGAAGGAGCACGGCTTCTGGACGGAGCGGCGCATGACGCCCGCGGGTTTGAACCGGCATTTCAATTCCGCGACGGAAAAGCAACTGATGAATTTTTACAATTATCTGGCCAAGGATCGTTTCAAGGGACTGCCCTACACGAACAAGGCGGACAAGGTGGCGTTCAGCAGCCACTCGTTGAGCGAGGGGGAGACGGGCTGGGACTTCACGCCGCGCTTCGACCGGCGCTGCGGGGATTTTTGCCCGGTGGATTTGAACGCCAACCTTTATCTCTACGAAACCATCCTCGCCGATTTCAGCAAGGTGCTGGCCAACGGTGCGGAAGCCGGCTGGCGCACGAAGGCGGAGCAGCGCAAAAAGCTGATCCAGGAATTGCTCTGGAACGACGCCGTCGGCTGCTACACCGACTACGACTTCGTGAACAAAAAGAAAGGCGACGTCGTGAGCTGCGCCGCGCTGTTTCCGTTGCTGGCTGGCATCGCCACGCCGGAGCAGGCGGAGAAGGTCGTGAAGAAGATGAAGGCGGTTTTGGAATACGACCACGGCCTGTCCACCTGCGAGCAGCGGACGTGGCCGTTCACCCATCAGTGGGATTATCCGAACGGCTGGCCACCGCTCCAGTGTGTCGCAATTCAGGCGCTGGATCGTTACGGCTTCAAGGACGACGCGCGCCGCATCGCGGAAAAATACGTCCGCACCGTTATCGCCAACTACGAGAAGACCGGCGACCTGTGGGAAAAATACAACGTCGTCAGCGGCACGACCGAAGTGGTGGACGAATACAAGATGCCGCGCATGGTCGGCTGGACGGCGGGCACGTTCGTGTTCGCGGCGGATTATCTCCAGGCGGACCTGCGCTGACCGGACCGGAAGCGGACAACCAAGCCTATGAAAACAATTCTCTTTTCCGTGTTGATTGCTGGCGCGTTGTGCCGCGCGGAAACAGTTTCTGCTCCGGCCGCCCCGGCGGAAAAGATTCCGGGCGTCGCCAAGGTCATGGCGCACATCCGCGAGGCGATCCCGCAGACCATCAAGGTGCAAAAGGAGGACAAGGGCGACATCGTGGGCTTGCCGTATCCTTACACTTCGCCGTGCGCGAAGGAAGGGTTCGTGCTGCTGTTCAATTGGGACACCTACTTCATTGATCTGGGATTGCTGCGCATCGGCCTGCTGGCGCAGGCGAAAAACAACATCGATGACCAGTTGTTCCTGACCGAAAAGTTCGGGGCCATGCCCAGCGCCAGCCGGGTGTCCATGGCCAACCGTTCGCAGACTCCGTTCCTGGCCCTGATGGTGCGCGATATTTTCGCGGCCACCGGCGACCGCGAATGGCTCCGGCACGCCTACCCGACGGTGGTCAAGGACTACAACTTCTGGATGACCCGGCGGCTCTCGCCCATCGGGCTGAACCGGTTGCACAACTCGGCGACGACGAACTATCTGATGTCGTTTTACTCCTATTTGGAGCGCGAGCGGTTCAAAGGACTCGCGCTCACCAACCGGGCGGACAAGCTCGCCTTCAGCAGCCAGGCCTTGAGCGAGGCGGAAACCTGGGACTTCACGCCGCGTTTCGACCGCCGCGCCGAGGAATTTTGCCCCGTGGACGTGAATGCCAATCTCCACCTCTGTGAAACCACCCTCGCCGACTTCAGCAAAATCCTGGCCAACGGCGAGGAATCCGCGTGGTTGGAAAAGGCGGCGAAGCGCAAGCAGCTCATCCAGCAATATCTCTGGAACGAGAAAGTCGGCTGCTACACGGATTACGACTTCGTGAACCAGAAGCAGGGCGAGGTCGTGAGCTGCGCCGACCGTCAGGAAGATGAGGGCGGCGCTGGAATATGACCACGGATTGACCACCTGCGAGAAGGGAACATGGAAATTTGTTTACCAATGGGATCATCCGAACGCGTGGCCGCCGTTGCAGGCCGTCGCGATTCAGGCGCTCGACCGCTACGGCTTCAAGGACGACGCGCGCCGCATCGCCGAGAAATATATTCGCACCGTCATCGCCAACTACGAAAAGACCGGCGACCTGTGGGAAAAATACAACGTCGTCACCGGCACGACGGACGTGGTGGACGAATACAAGATGCCACGCATGGTCGGCTGGACGGCGGGCGTGTTCATTTTTGCCGCCGATTACTTGTCCTGTTTGCCTGCGGCGAAATGATCCTTCTGTCCGGCGGTTGCGCCTGCGGTGGCAGAGGCTGGCAATTCTTGCACGCGATTTGTCATTCCGTCTATTCCCCGGCGGCCGGACAAGGGTTCTACTGCTGACCATGAATCACCCCGCAAACCCGTCGTTCGCCAGCCCGTTCGGTGAACCGCGTTTTTCAACCGGCAGGGCTGTCGCTTGAAAAGCCGCTCGCCAGCCAAGCCGGGAAAAGTCGCGCTGGTCACCGGCTCGTCCAGCGGCATCGGCGCGGCCATCGCGGAACGGCTGGCCGCCGAGGGCTATCTCGCGCTCATCAACGCGCGCTCCGAAAATGCCGGCGCGCGGCGCACGCTCGCCGCCATCCGTGCCGCCGGTCACCGCGCGGAGCTTGCGCTGGGCGACCTTTCCCAAGTGTCCGAAATCCGCCGCCTGTTCACGGAAATCCGCGCGCGTTACGGGCGCATTGACGTGCTCGTGAACAACGCCGGCGTCTGTTCGTTTCACGAATGGAACGAAGTCACCGAGGAAATCTGGGATCAAACCCAGGATACCAACCTGCGTGCCGGTTTTTTTTGCACGCAGGAGGCGGCGCGGCTGATGATCGAGAAGAAAATCGCCGGTCGCATCATGGCCATCAGCTCCATTTCCGCCATCAAAGGCGGCACGGTGCAGACGCACTATTGTCCGAGCAAGGGCGGCCAGATTTCCATGATGAACGCCTTCGCCGTCTGCCTCGGCGGGCACGGCATCACCTGCAATTCCATCCTGCCCGGCACGATTGAGACGCCCATCAACGCCGATTATCTCGCCACCGGCACGAACCGCGCCAACCTCGCCCGCCAGACCTGCGTCGGCTACATCGGGATGCCGCACGATGTCGCCGGCCTTGTCGCTTTTCTCGCGCGACCGGAAGCGCGCTACATCACCGGCGCTTCGATTCTGGTGGACGGCGGCGAAATGGTTAAACATCTTTGAAATCTCCCATGAGCCAGACCAAAAAAGAAAATTCCGGCGGCCACTCTGTCCGCATGCTGCGCACCGCCGAAATCGAAGTGCCGTGCCCGGAAGTTTACTGGATGGAAGGCTTCGCCGACTGGACGAAGCTGCAATTCCAGATGGCCGTCATCCGTGCCCACGGCAAAACCATCCTCGTCAACACCGGTTTCCCCGAAGACGTCACGGCGCTGACAAAAGCGTGGAGCGATTTCCTCGGCCCGCGCGCCACGCTCAAGCGCCCCGACGAATGGCGCACGCAGCACTTGCTCGCCGAAGCGGGCGTTGATCCGGCCAAGGTGGATTACGTCATCGTCACGCCCATCCAGCTTTACGCCACGGGCTGCCTGCATCTGTTTCCGAACGCCAAGTTCTGCTTCTCGCGGCGCGGTTGGATTGAAGACATCATCGCGCCGACGTATCCGCACCACGTTCCGCGGCAAGGCTGCATCAGCGACGAACACCTGCGCTGGCTGCAATTTGAGAACAACCAAAACCTCGTGCTCATGGACGACGTTCACGAATTGCTCCCCGGCCTGACGTGCCGCTGGGTCGGCGTGCATCACCGTTCGTCCCTGCTCGTCGAAGTGCAGACCGCGCGCGGCCTCGTGATGATGAGCGACTGCGCGTTCCACTACGCCAACATCGAGGAAAACAAGCCGCTCGGCATCGCCGAAAGCATCATCGAGGCGCACGCCGCCTACGCCGACATCCGCCGCCGCGCCGCCGTGTTCGTGCCGCTTTACGATCCGCTGGTGCAGGAGCGTTTTCCCGGAGGCAAAATTTCATGAGCAAGCCCAATGACATCATCAAGGACATCCGCTGCGCCGACCTGCAATTCTCGCGCACGCCGGACACGCTGAAAAAAAATCTCTGCACGCCCACGAGCCGGTTCAAGCACGACCCGCGTTCCCGCAACGCCCAATGGTTCGGTCCGGTCGCGCTGACGCTCGTCGAAGTCGAGACCGCCGGCGGCGAAATCGGCCACGGCACGATCGGCGGCTTCACGTCGTCCGGCACGGACATCGTCGAGACCTACCTCAAGCCGCTCGCGCTCGGCCACAGCGTTTACGAAACCGAATTGCTCTGGGACAAACTCTACCGCGCCACCGTGCGCTTTGGTCGGCGTGGCGTGGCGCTGTCCGCCTTGAGCGCCATTGACATCGCGTGCTGGGATTTGAAAGGCAAGTTGCTCAAGCAGCCCGTCTACAATTTGCTCGGCGGCAAAGTCCGCGACCGCGTGCCGGCGTATTGCAGCCGGCTTTACGCGCTCGAAGATTTGGACGCGCTCGCCGCCGAGGCGCGCGGTTATGTGAAGCAGGGTTTCCGCGTGTTGAAACAGCGCTTCGGTTTCTCGCCCATTGACGGCACGGAAGGCATGAACCGCAACGTCGCGCTCATCCGCGCCGTGCGCGAAGCCGTCGGCGACGACATCGAACTCGCCGCCGACGCCTACATGGGTTGGGATTACAACTACGCCGTCGAGATGGAGCGCCGCCTGCGGCCGTATCGCCTCGCGTGGCTGGAAGAACCGTTCCTGCCGGACGATCTGCAAAGCTACGTCAAGCTGCGCGCCAAGAGCTCGACGCTGATTTCCTGCGGCGAACATGAATACACCAAGCAGGGATTCAAACACCTCATTGACATCGGCGCGGCGGACATTCTCCAGCCCGACGCCAACCGCGTCGGCGGCATCACCGAGATGAAAAAGATTTGCGCGCTCGCCGAGGCGGCGGGCCTCCCCGTCTATCCGCACTCGAACGAGGCGCACAATTTCCACGTCATCGTCTCGCAGCCGAACTGCCCGCTCGTGGAATATTTCCCCAACGTCGAGCCCGACACCGGCAACGAGTTGTTCTGGAAAGTCTTCACCGGCGAACCGACGGCGGTGGACGGCTGCTTGACGCCGAGCAACAAACCCGGCCTCGGCATCGAGGTCAACCGCGCCGCCGTGAAAAAGCTCAAGTGGACCGCGTGACGCAAATCATGGCCAAGAAAAATCACATCCCCGACTGGCTCACTGGCGTGCTGCCGGTGCTGCCCACGCCGTTCACGCCGCAGGACGAGGTGGATTATACGGCATTGGAAAAGCTCGTGGACTTCGCCGCCAAGTGCGGCGTGAAGACCGTCGTGACGCCCGCATTCGGCAGCGAGTTCTACAAACTGGACGGTGGCGAGCGCCAGCGCGTCATCGAAATCGCCGTGGCGCAGGCGGCGAAAAGGAAATTGCGCGTCGTTGTGCAATGCAACCACACCACGCCTCGCCTCGCCGCGAAGCTCGCCGCCGAAGCGCGCGGGTTGGGCGCAGCCGCGGTAGCAACGGCCTTGCCCCGCGCTTTCGCCGCCAGCGAGAATCAGTTGTTCGACTACGCCCGCCGCGTCTGCGATGCCACGGACTTGCCGGTGATTGTTCAGGACTGGAATCCCGGCGGCAAATCCGCCGCCGCCGCTTTCTTCGTCCGGCTGCATCGCGCTTGCGCAAACTTCCGCATGGCCAAGCTGGAAGAAGCGGGCATCGGCGCGACCATCCGCGCCATCGCGCGCGAAACCGGCGGGCGCGTCGGCGTGTTGAGCGGCTGGGGCGGCAGCTTCGCCATCCAGCAGCACGGCGCTGGTTTGAGCGGACTCATGCCGGGTCTGGCGCTGGCGGATGTGTTCGTCCGCATCTGGGCGCAACTGCAAGCCGGCAAGCGCGACGCTGCGCTCAAACTTTTCTCGGAACTTACGCCCTACCTGCAATTCTCGTTGCAAACCTTCGAGCAATTTCATCACGCCGAAAAAGGTCTGCTCGTCCGACGCGGCGTGTTGAAGAACGCCATCGTCCGCCCCGTCACCATCGAACTGGACACCGATGCGAAAGCCTATCTCGATCTACTGACCACACGCCTGCTCATCACAATCAAAAAATAATTTATGGATAATCCATTTGTCGGAGTCGGACTGCACGCCGCCGGCGGCGTCGCGCACGGTTCGTTTTACGCGCCGCTGAAAAAAGTGCGGACGTGGGCGTGGGAATCTGCTTGGTTGGTGCAGGGATTCGCCGCGTGGCTCATCATGCCGTGGCTCGTCTGCTGGCTGACCGGGGCGCATCCCATCGCCGCTCTCTCGCAATCCTCGTGGCGGACGATCGGCTTCACGTTCCTCTTCGGCGCGATGTGGGGCGCGGGCAGCCTGACTTTTGGTTTGAGCATGCGCTATCTCGGCATGTCGCTCGGCCAGGCGGTGGCGCTGGGCTACACCGTTTCGTTGGGCACGCTCGTGCCGCCGCTGTTCACCGGACAATTCGCAACTCTCACCGGCAACGCCGGCGGACGTGTGGTGTTGCTGGGCGTGCTGGCCTGTCTGGGCGGAATCGGCCTGTGCGGTCTGGCCGGCGTGCGCCGCGAGCGCGAATGCAGCGGGGCGCGCGTCGGGGCAGGGCGGGCGTCGCTGGGACTCGGCTTCGCGGTGGCGACGTTCTCCGGCATCATGAGTTCGGGATTCGCGTTCGGGATTCAAGCGGGCCAGCCCATCGCGGAAGCGGCGTTCAAGAATGGTGCGCCTTCAATTTTCAAAAATGGTCCGGTCTTCGTGGTGGTGATGGCCGGCGGATTTCTGGTCAACTTCCTCTGGTGTCTGTTCCTCGGCCTGCGCAACCGCTCCGTGGGCGACCTCATCGGCCGCAGCAACGGCCAGCAACACGACTGGCACGGCGCTGCCGGCGAGCAGCACGAAGCCGCCGGCATCATCGGGCGCAATTATCTCTGGGCCGGGCTGGCGGGCGCGACGTGGTATGTGGGCTTCATGCTCTACGGCATGGGGACGACGTTCATGGGTAAGTATGATTTCACGAGCTGGTCCATCCATCTGGCGTTCGTGATCGTGTTCAGCACGCTGTGCGGCATCCTCGCGCGCGAATGGCGCGGCGTGAGCCGGCACACGGCGCTGCTCGTCGCGGCGGCGATGTTCATCCTCGTGTCGTCCACGTTCGTGATCGCAGTGGGCAACCGCATGGCGAGCGCTGCGGTGGCGGGGCATTGAAGCGGGTCAGCGGTTTGCGCGGCGGTTGAGTTGCCGCCGCCACGGCTGCGGGGCAAGACCGGTGAGGGCTTTGAACTGGTTCGAGAGGTGCGAGGCGGAGTCGAAGCCGAGAATCTCGGCGATTTCCTTCACGGGCTTGGCGGTGTTGGCGAGAAAGTCCTGCGCCTTTTGCAGCCGCACCTGCGTGTGATATTGCTTGGGGCTGACGCCGGTCTGCTTCTTGAACACCTGCCGGAAATGGGAGTAGCCCATGTTCAATTCCCGCGCCAGCCGGTGCATCTGGAGGTTTTCCTGGCAGCGTTGCGCGAGCAGCATCTGGGCGCGCTGGATGACTTCGTCGGTCTGGCGCTGCTCCTTGCCGCGCGGCGACTGCGCCTGTTCGATGACGGCGAGCAGTTGCAGGCAGAGCGTGGACAGCACCGCCTGCGCGCCGGGCGAGCTGCGTTGCGCCCACGAATGGCAGCGTTCGAAACAGTGCAGCACGTCGGGGTTGAGTCCCAGATTCAGCACGGGTTTTTTCGGGGAAATGATTCCGGCGGAACGCGCCTGGTCGAACACGCGCCCCTGGCATTCGATCCAATGTTCCACCCAGCCGACTTCGGGGTCGGGGGCGTAGCGGTGCCAGATTTCGGGGAACAGGATGAAGAGCGTGCCGGGTTCGATGCGGTAGCGGCGGCGCGGTTTGCCGGATTCAAACCAGCCGGTGCCTTCGCTGATGTAGAGCATCTGGTAGGCGTGCAGGATGCGGCCGTCCGCCCAGTCGAAATGATGATCCACCGGGTGCCGCAGGACGGGATACGGCCGGCACGGTGGCAGGGTGCGGGCGTAGCCGGTGGAGGTGACGGTGCCGCCCCACGGAAAAGTCCGGTTCGCCGGCAGGTAAACGAAATAGTCTTTCTGAAAACTTTTCACGGGTGGCAGAATTTGCATGTTTTTCGGCAAACTGTCTATTTCGTAACGCGCGGCATCGGTTATTATCGTCCCATGCAAAGCCCCCAGACTGCCTTCCGGCAAGCCGCCCTGTCGCTTGCGCTCGTTCTGCTGGCCGCGCGCGCTCTGCCGGCCAAGGAGACCGCGCCGGCGGCGCGCCCCAACATCCTCATCATCCTCGCCGACGACATGGGCTTCTCGGATGTCGGCTGCTACGGCGGCGAAATCCAGACGCCGAACGTGGACCGGCTCGCGGCGAACGGGCTGCGCTTCACGCAATTCTACAACACCGCGCGCTGCTGGTCGTCGCGCGCGTGCGTGCTCACCGGCTATTACGCGCAGGCCGTGCGGCGCGATGCGTTGCCGGACGCCGAGCTTGGCGAATTCGGCGAGGGCGGGGCCAAAGGTGGTGGCAACGGCATCCGTCCGCGGTGGGCGCAACTGCTGCCGGCGTATCTTAAGCCGCTCGGCTATCGCTCGTATCATTCCGGCAAATGGCACGTGGACGGGCTGAACCTTGCCGGCGGCTTCGACCATTCCTATTCGATCGAGGATCACAATCGCTATTTCACGCCGAAAAAACATACGGAAGACGATGTGCCGCTGCCGCCCGTCGAGGCCGGCACCAATTTTTACCTGACCACCTTCATCGCCGACCACGCGATCAAATACCTCAAGGAACACGCCGCGAAATATTCCGGCCAGCCGTTCTTTGAATACCTCGCGTTCACCGCGCCGCACTTTCCGCTGCACGCCTTGCCGCAGGACATCGCCATCTACAAGGACATTTATGAAAAAGGCTGGGACGCCGTTCGCGCCGAGCGTTATGCGCGGCTGAAAAAAATGGGGCTCGTTACCTGCGACCTTTCCCCGCGCGACCCCGTCGCCGCTCCGCGTTGGAATCTGTCCGAGGCGAAACTGCGCGAGAAAATCGGGCCGGGCGAAGTCGGCCACGCCGTTCCGTGGGCCAGCCTCACCGCCGAGCAGAAGAAATTCCAGGCCGTTCACGCCGCGATGATCCACCGCATGGACATTGAAATCGGGCGCGTGCTCGACCAGATCAAGGCCATGGGCGCGCTCGACAACACCGTCATTTTCTTCATGTCCGACAACGGCGCGACCGCCGAGCAGATCATCCGCGGCGACGGCCACGACCCCGCCGCGCCGGTCGGTTCGGCCAAGACCTTCCTCGGCATCGGGCCGGGCTGGTCCACGGCGGCGAACACGCCGTTCCGCCTGCACAAGTCGTGGGTGCACGAAGGCGGCATCAGCACGCCGCTCATCGTGCAATGGCCCGCCGGTTTGAAGGCGCACGGTGAATTGCGCGACAATCCCGGCCATCTCATCGACCTCGTGCCGACGATCCTCGACCTCGCCGGCGGCAAACAGCCGGAGAAAGTTGGCGGCATGGCGGTGCCGCCGTTGCAGGGCAAAAGCCTCGTGCCTGCTTTCGCCAAGGACGGCGCGGTGGCGCGCGATTACCTGTGGTGGTTTCACGACGGCAACCGCGCCGTCCGCGTGGGCGACTGGAAGCTGGTGGCCGATCATCAGTCGCCGTGGGAGCTTTACGACCTGCGTGCCGACCGGGCGGAGTCGAAAAATTTGGCGGCGGCGAACCCCGGCAAAGTCAAGGAGCTGGAACAGGAATGGTTGAAACACGCGAAGGCATTCCACGCGCTCGCGCAGCAAGACCCGCCAGCCGCACCGGCGGGCAAGAAGAAAAACGGCAAAGTGGGCCGGGGAAAAGCCTCGGAAACAGAAGCCGAATAACCATTTCACCTGAAGCTGCCCATGAAAAAATTTGTTCTCGCGGCTTTGCTTTTCAGTGCCGCCGCCGTTGCCCACGCCGCCGGGGAAAAGCCGTTCACGCCGGCCGCCGACCTGAAGGGCGACTGGAGTTTCACCGCCGACCCGAAGCTGCCGCACGTGCTGCTCATCGGCGATTCCATTTCCATCGGCTACACCCGGCTGGTGCGCGCGAAGCTGGCCGGCAAGGCGAACGTCTATCGCCCGACAAAAGGCAAAGGCCCGGAGAATTGCGGCGACACGACCATCGGCCTGAACCGGATTGACGACTGGCTGGCCGGACGGAAGTGGGACGTGATCCATTTCAACTGGGGGCTTTGGGATTTGTGCTGGCGCAATCCGGAGGTGAAAAAACAGGGCGGCAAGGACAAGGTCGGCGGCAAACTTTCCACCACGCCGGAGGATTACGAAAAAAATCTGGAGAAACTGGTCACGCGGCTGGAGGCCACCGGCGCGAAACTCATCTGGGCGAACACCACCGTCGTGCCCGAGGGCGAAGCCGGGCGCTTCGTTGGCGACGACGAGAAATACAACGCCGTCGCCGCGCGCGTGATGGCGAAGCACAAGATTCCCACGGATGATCTGCTCACGCTCACGAAAGGATTCGCCGGGAAGTTTTCCAAGGTCGCCGGCGACGTGCACTACACACCGGAAGGCTACGAGCGCATCGCCGTCCAGGTCGCTGCTGCTGTTGAAAAGGTTCTGCCCGCCAAAGCCGCCCTGTGACCCCGGTTTCCCGCCGGAAATTTTAAGCGAAGCCGGTCAACGGGGCGCGGCCGGGGCGAAAGCTTTCGCCTTCCGTTCCGCCGTGGAAATCTGTTTCGCCGTCATCGTGCCCTGCAATTCCGCCACCGCCTTGTCCGCGCGGGCGTCGTGGTTGGCGCGGGCGAGCAGATACCACCGGAGCGCCTCCACTTTGTCCGCCGCCACGCCGATGCCGCTGATGTAAATGCCGCCGAGGGCGAACTGCGCCGGGGCGTAACCCTGTTCGGCGGCGCGGCGGAACCACTTGCCCATCTCCACCGCGTCCTTGGACACGCCCGCGCCGCGCAGGTAGGCGAGGCCGAGGTTGAACTGCGCCGCCGCGTCGCCGAGCAGCGCCTGCGCCTGCAACTTCTCGAAGCCGCTGTCCACCGGTGCGGCGGGCGCGGCGAGGGTGATCCGGTTGGTGACGACGACGGTGTTGGTCACGAAGCGCTCGAACGTGTTGGTGCGGCTGATGGTGTTCGTGAGGGTCTGGGTGACGAGATTGGTGAGCGGGATCGTTTTCGTCACCAGATTGGTGAGCGTGACAGTGTTGGTCGCGAACTGCGGGATGACGTTCGTCAGCGCGACGAGGTTGGTCACGGACTTTTGGGTGACGTTGGTGAGGCTGATGCGGTTCGTCAGCAAAACCGTGTTGGTCACGGCGAAGGTGTTCGTCAAGAACTCGCGGAACAGGTTGGTGAGCGCCACCTGGTTGGTGAGGATGACCCTGCGGTAATCCGTCTGGATGTTGGTGAAGGTCACGGAATTGGTCAGCAACGTGAGGTTGGTGACGTTGACTTGGTTGGTCAGCAGGACGGTGCTGGTCACGACGTTCGTCGTCGTTTTCACGATGGTGTTGGTGGTGAACACCGTGGTCGTGACGACGTTGGTGAGCAGCACGATGTTGGTCTGGAATTGCGGGATGATGTTGGTCAGCGCGACGGTGTTGGTCACGAAGCGGTCGAACGTGTTGGTGCGGTTGAACACGTTGGTGACGGCGAAGTGCCGGGTCAGCGTGTTCGTCACAAACTCCGTCACGGTGTTGGTGGCGAAGCGCGTCAGGACGTTAGTGAGGCTGATCTGGTTCGTGACGGCGAAAGTGTTGGTGATGGAAACGATGTTGGTGACGGTGACGACGGGCGTGGGCTTCGGCTCGGCGCTGGCCTCGGTCGGCGGCGCGGCGACGGGGTCGCTCGCCTCGGCGTTGCCTTGGTCGGCGGCGAGCTGAAACCATTTGGCCGCCTCGCCCAAGTCCTTGTTCAGCCCGCGCCCTTGCAGATACATGATGCCGAGGCTGCATTGCGCTTCGGCGAGGTTCTGGTCGGCGGCCTGCCGGAACCACCGCGCGGCTTCGGCGGGGTCGGTGGCGGTGCCGATGCCCTGATCGAGCATGACGGCAAGGTTGTATTGGGAATTGGCGTCGCCCTGTTCGGCGGCCTTGCGATACCAGCGGGCGGCTTCGGGGAGGAATTTTTCCACGCCCTTGCCGGCGGCGAGCCGTCCGGCCAGGCGGGATTGGGCGGTCACGTTCCCGCGCAGCGCAGCGAGCTGATACCAGCGGGTCGCTTCGGTGGCGTCGGCGATGACGTCCTCGCCCTGGTCGAGCATTTCGGCCAGACGGCACTGCGCCTCGGCGTTGCCGGTGAGCGCCTGCGCCTTGGTCTCCTCGAAGCTGGCGGCGGCCCCGGGCCCGGCGGCGGCGAGCAGCAGGCTCGCGGCGAGCAGCAGGGCGGGGAGGCGATGGGGATAAATTGGCTTCATGGCAATCGTTGTCAGCGCATGACGAAAGCAGATTAACGGAGGTTGTCCACCTGAATTTTCTTCCGGTCGGCCACGCCGAGTTCGAGCAGGGCGGCGTTGTGAATCAGTTCCGGGTTCACCGGCTCGCCGGGAAAGCCCGCGCGCGTGCGCTGTTGCTCCAGGTCTGCGAGCGACAAAACGTCCAGCGCCACCGGGTCGCGGCTGAAGCGGAGTTCGTTCAGCGTCGCGGAATAATGCAACATGCCGCGGTCGGCGCCGGCGTATTGGCAGAGCAGGGCGTCGGTGAGGTTCAGCACCACGTGGTCGCCGAGCGCGGGCAGGGCGTAGATTTCCGGCACGGCGGTGGCGAGGCGGGCGGGGGCGTCCTCGAACCGCTGGGTGTTGTCCACGCTGCCGAACGCGAGGTCGTAGAGATGGCCGACGACGCCGGCGCTGTTGTGGTTCAGCAGCGGGGCAAGGTTGATGATCTATCGTTCCACAGCAGGTTGCCGAGCAGCGCGGTCTCGTAGAAAACTTTCTCGTCCCAACCCGACTCCACGCTGCCCGCGAGCCGGACGCCGAAGCGCGCGGCCAGTTCGCCGAAGCCCGCGCCCCGCAAATCCGCCAGCCGCCGGTCCCAGATGACGATGTGCGCCGCCGGCACGCGCGCCGCGAGCAGGCCTTCGATGACCGCCGCGACGACCGCCGGGCGCGTGCCGCTCGTCGGGCCGGGCGCGGAATAGACCTTGATGCCTACCGTGTCCTGCGGCGTGACGAGGCTGCCCCATGCCGCAGCGACGGTGTTGCTGCCGGTCAGGGCGGTGATGCCCGCGTCCACCATCGCGCGGACGATTTCCGGGCGCGCCTTGTAAGCGACGGTGGCCTGCGGGTTGGCGACGATGACGACACGGGCGGTGACGGCGGGTTTGCTGTTGGTGGTCGTGAGCAGGTCGCCGGCGAAAACTGGCGCGGCGAAGGTCATTCCGCCCGCGCCCAGCAGGAGCAGAAGGCATTGTGACCAGCTTTGATGGAATGGCGCGTTTCTTGACACTTTCGGGCGCGGATGCTACCACCATCGCCGATGCTGACCATAAAAAACCGGCGGTTGGGAGAATGTCTCGCAATCTTTTTTCTTGCCCTCGGCATCGCGGGCCTGGCCACCGGCTGCAAACCCGCCGGCGCGCGCGCGCTGCTCACCGGCAAGAAGCTTTTGGAACAGGGCAAAGCCGAGGCCGCCGTCGAGCAATTCAGATACGCCGCCACGCTGCTCGCGACGAATGCGCCGGTGTGGAATTACCTCGGCCTCGCCCAGCACGCCGCCGGTCACGCGAACGATGCCGCCGCCTACCAAAAGGCGCTGGCGTTGAACCCGAATCTGGTTGAAGCCCATTTCAACTTCGGCTGCCTGCTGCTGGAGCAGGGCAACCCCGCCGCCGCGAAGAACGAGTTGACCACCTACGCGCTCAGCCGCCCGAAGGACGTGAACGGCTGGCTCAAGCTCGGCGCGGCGCAATGGCGCGTCCACGATGCCGCCAATGCCGAGCGCTGTTACGCCGAGGCGTTGCGGCTGAACCAGCAGATTCCCGAAGCTTGGAACGCGCTCGGCCTCGTGCAACTCCAGCGCAGCCGCGCCGCTGACGCCGCCAAGGACTTCGCCGCCGCGCTGCGCTGCCAGCCGGATTACGCGCCCGCGCTGCTCAACCTCGCCGTCGTCCAGCACCAACATCTCAACAACCGCCCGCTCGCGTTGCAGAAATACCGCGAATATGCCGCGCTGAAATCCGCGCCCAACCAGGACGCCGTCGCCGCCATCATCCGCGCGCTGGATGCGGAATTGAATCCGCCGTCCGCCGTTGCCGTCGTCGCAGTGGCCAAGCCCGCGCCGGTCGCCAAACCGGTCGTCACGAACCCGACCGCGCCCGTCGCCAGGCCCGTGACCAAGCCCGCCGTGTCGTCGGTGCCGCCGGTGGTGGCCGTCGTCGTGCCAAAAGCGAATCCAGTTGTTGAACCCGTTGCCGTCGCCAGCACCGAGCCGAAGAAAGTCTGGCCGGACGTGACGCCGTTGCCCTCCACGGAAACCGCGAAGCCGAACGCCGTCGCCGCCGCGCCGAAAGTCATCGTGCCGCCGCCCGCGCCCGCGCCGAAGCCCATCGCCCGCTACGCGTATCGTTCGCCGGCCAAACCCAAGCCCGGCAACCGCGCCGAGTCCGAGACGGCGCTGGAGCAGGGGCTGTTGAACCAGCAGCGGCGGCAGTTGCCGGAGGCGCTCGCGGCTTTCGAGCTGGCGGTGAAGGCCGACCCGGCCTACTTCAAGGCGCATTACAATCTCGCGTGGACGGCCTACGCCTTGAAGGATTGGCCGACTTCGCTGGAGGCTTACGAGCTGGCGCTGGCACTCGACCCGGATTCGGCCTCGGCGCGCTACAACTTCGCCCTCGCGCTCAAGCAGGCGGGCTACCCGCTGGACGCGGTGAACGAGTTGGCGCGGCTGCTGGCGAAGAAGCCGGACGACGTGGCGGGGCAGTTGTTGACCGCCAATCTTTACGCGCAACAACTCGGCGGGCCGTCGCTCGCGCGGCCGCATTACCTGCGCGTGCTGGAACTCGAACCGCAGCATCCGCAGGCCACGCAAATCCGCTACTGGCTTACGGAGAATCCGTGATGCTATATTGAACCCGTTATGAATCTGGAACTGCTTCTCGCCGTCGCCGCGCCCGTCGCGAAGGTCGCCGCCCAGCCGCAAACCTGGCTGGACTCGTTCAAGGGCGGCAATCTGCCGTTCAACTGGTTTGATATCGCCGTGGTGGCGGTGCTGGCCATCGGCTTCAAGCGCGGCCGCAAGCACGGCATGTCGGAGGAGATGATGTATCTGTTGCAATGGATCGTCATGATTTTGGGCGCGGCGTGGGCGTATCAGCCCGGCGGCGATTGGCTTGTGTCGGTCTGTCCGGTCAGCCATCTGGCCAGCTACATCACGGCTTACATCACCACCGCGCTGGTCATCCGGATTTTCTTTTTGATCTTCCGAAAGCTCGTCGGGGGAAAATTGATCGGCAGCAATATTTTCTTTCTACAGCGCCGCCGAGATTGCGGCGCGCACCAAATACAACACCGACCTCTACGGCAGCAATTTTTTCCCCTCGTTGCAGGAGATGCAGACGGAGGTGTTCACCAAATCCTTCATCGGCCCGAAGGTCAAGACGCACCTCGCCGGGCTGCTCATCAAGCCCACGGCGCCGGAGAAGGTCGGGGTCAAGCGCCCCGGCGAATGGCAATGGCAATAACCCTTCGCGCTGCCGCGATTGACGCATGGCCGGCCTGATTTCCCCCACGACGCTCGAGCAGATCCGCAGCGCCAGCGACATCGTGGATGTCATCGGCGGCTACATCCCGCTCAAGCGCGCCGGCGCGAACTTCACCGCGCTCTGCCCGTTCCACAAGGAGAAGACCCCCAGCTTCAACGTCAATCCGCACAAGCAGATTTTCCACTGCTTCGGCTGCCACAAGGGCGGCGACGTCTTCGGCTTCGTCAAGGAATACGAGAACATCGGCTTCGTGGACGCTGTCCGCCGCCTCGCCGACCGCGCGAAGATTCCGCTGGAGATGGACAACAATCCGCACGCCGCCGAGTCGCGCCACGTCAAAGACCAGTTGCTCCAGATCCACGACCAGATCGCCCAACGCTGGCAAAACTGCCTCGCCAACGAAGCCGCTGGCCAGCTCGCCCGCGACTACCTCAAGAAACGCGGCGTCAGTGAGGAAGCGATAAAACTTTTCCGCATCGGCGCTGCGCCGGAGCTGTGGGACGACACGGTGAATTGGGCCAAGAGCAAAGGCTACGACCTCGCGCTCGTCGAGCAGGCCGGGCTGATTCTCAAGAAGGAAGGCAGCGACCATCACTACGACCGCTTCCGGGGCCGGCTCATGTTCCCGATCTGCGACGAGCAGGGGCGCGTCATCGGCTTCAGCGGGCGCATTTTGTCCGGCGACGAAAAATCCGCGAAGTATGTCAACTCGCCGGAGACGCCCATCTTCACCAAGAGCAAAGTTTTCTTCGGCCTCGACAAATCCAAGCGCGCCATCCTCGACGCCGGGTTCGCCATCATCTGCGAAGGCCAACTCGACCTCATCGCGTGCTTCATGGGCGGCGTGCAGAACATCGTCGCGCCGCAGGGCACGGCCTTCACGGAGCAGCACGCCCGCATCATCAAGCGCTACGCCGACGAGGTCGTCCTTTGCTTCGACTCTGACAACGCCGGCCAGAACGCCGCCGTCCGCTCGCTCGATAGCCTCCTCGCCTCCGGCCTCGCCGTGCGCGTGGCCGTCGTGCCCGCGCCGCACGACCCGGACAGTTTCATCAAGGAACACGGCGGCATCGCCTTCAAGAATCTCATCCACGGCGCGGACGGATTTTTCGATTACTACCTGAAGCGCCTTTGCATCCAAAACGACGCCACGTCCGACAAGGGTCGCCTCGTGATTTTGCGCGCGATGGCTGAAGCCGTCCACAAGACCGGCAACAACGTGCTCGTGGACACGCACGCGCAGAAAACCGCGCTCCGCCTCGGCGTCGCGCCCGAAGCCGTGCGCGCGGAGTTCACCAAGATCGCCCGCGCGGCCCAGCCGAAGGTCCAAGCCGCTGCGCCCGCGAGCGAAGAATACCTGCCCGGCGACGCCGACGCCGACGCCCACGCTGCAGCCGTCGAGTCCGGCGAAGCGCACGGCGAATACGAAGCGCCGGTCGGCCCGCCGAATCCGCAGGAGCATTGGTTGCTGCGCCTGTTGCTCGCGCACGATGACGCTGCGCCGTGGCTTGCCGTGCATCTGGATTTGAACTGGATTCCGCACCCGCACATCCGCGAGATTATTGCCCGCCGCCTCGCAGCGGAGAGGGACGGTAACTGGCATGGCCTAGCGGCGTTCCTGACCGGGTGCGATTCCGCCGCGCTGCAAGCCCTCATCTCCGCCGTCAGCGCCGAGCAGCGCGAAATCCAGAACGCGCCGCAGCAGCTCGCGGACATTCTGCTCCGGCTGCGGAATCAGTTCATCGAACGCGAAATCGCCGCGCTCTCCCAACGCGCCGCCCAGCCCGCGCTCAACGACGACCAGCGGATGGAACTACTGCGTCAGCAACAAGAGCTTCGTCGCGCCAAGCAGCA
>JAPLTZ010000466.1 GCA_026397895.1 Verrucomicrobiota bacterium
ACGCTGGCTTGTCCGTCGTTTCCTCCCAAGCCGAGGACGAGGAGGATCAGGTCGCGTTTGGCGTCGTAGACCATGGCGCTGTTCTGGCCGGCGCGGGTTGCGGGGACGGGGATGGCGAGTTTCCTCCAGGCGTTGGTGGAGGGGTTGTACTCGGTAAGACTCCCGTTTCCGTAAGTGAGGAAGACGTCGGGACCGGGAAGGTAGACGGCTTCTCGGGAGGCACCGGGCATGGGGCCGGAGGGCTTGCGGTTGGCCCACTGCTTCGTGGCGAGGTCGAAGGTCCAGAGTTCGTTGCGTTTGAGGCCGCCTCCATGGAGGATGACCTGATTGCGCTTGGTATCGAAGGCCAGGCTGGTCAGTTCATAGAGGTTCTGGGGGGTAGGCCGGCCCGGGCCCGGCGCGGCGTCGAGGCGGTCCCAGCGGTTGTTCCGGAACAGATAGAGGCCGTGATCCTCGGGCGGATCGGACGGGCGGAAGGGGAGATGGTAGCCGGAGTCGTTGTCACGGCCGCGCCAGTAGACCCGGACGGCCATGACGCCGAGGGGCGTGGAGAGCAGGGTATCGAGGCCGGGGGGCGCGGGGGCGATGATATTCCACTTACGGGTTTTCAGGTCGTAGTTCCAGGTGGCCCAGCGGTGCTGGCCGGACTGGGGGGTGACCAGGGCATCGGGCGGCTGGAAGGACGACTTCTGGAAGCTACGGATCCAGGCCGGGTCGTAGCCGGTGGTGAGGAGGATGCCCTTGACCAGGATCATGCGGTTGGCGACGGGGTCATAGGCGTAGATGCGGCGGCCGTGGTCCATCCAGGGCTCGCCACGGAAGGTGACGCCGGCGGGGCGAACGCCGTGGTTCCAGAGGCGTTCGGGGTAGGAGGGCGGGGTTGGCTCGGAGATCCAGGTGTGGGTATTGACGTCGTAGTAGTCGACATCGGAACCTTCGTAGCCGCAGTGGCCGCCTCCCCAATAGAGGATGCGTTCGCCGGTGGAGTCGAAAGTGGCGCCGCCCCAGGTGCGGGAGGGGGCGTTGCGGCCGGGGTTGAGGAGCGGGACCCACTGGTTGGCCGGGAGGTTGGCGAGGAGGTTGGTGCCGGCGCGAGGCGAGACGGGGGGGCGCTTGGGCATGGCTTCCGGATGGGTTGCGGGGGCGGCAGAGAAAAGGGACGACTCGGCGGGGGGGAAGGGGTAGGGGGTACGGACGGGGAAGAGGAGGTTGCAGTCGAGGGGGTCGTTGGGCGGACGGTTATTGGTGAGAAGGACGATGGCGTGGCGTTGGGTATCGAGGTCGGCGGTGAGATAGAAGCCGGTGGGGACGGTACCGTTGGCGGCGCGCCAGGTATCGGCGGCGGGGTCGTAGGCCCAAAGGTCGGTGAGATCCGTGCGGTTGTTACCACCTCCGGCGAAGACGAGGCCGGTGGCGGCGTCGAAGACGGTGAAGTGGCCGGCGCGGGGAGGGGGGCCGGTGGGGGCTTTCGATTGGCGCCAGGTGCGGGAGGCGAGATCGAAGATCCAGGTATCGGCGAGGAAGTGGGACTGGCCGTCGCCTCCGAACAGAATCAGCAGGTTACGCTTCGTGTCGGTGACGAGGCGGGTGACCATGCGGGGAGGAGGCTCGACGGCGAGGCGGAGGGGGCGCCAGTCGTTTTGGGCGACGCTGAAGGCCCAGGTACCGGTATAACCTCGGGGCCGGCCGTTGGGACCGGGTTCGGCGACGTGGCCTCCGCCGAAGAGGATGAACTCATCGTGGAGGGGGTCATAGGCGAGGGAGCCTCCCGTGACGGGAGGAGGGGTATGGACGGGGCGGAGGTCGGACCAGCGGCGGCGGGCGACATCGTAGCTGGCGGTGAGGCCACCGGTGAAGTAATAGAGGGTATTGGACTGGGGGCGGAGGG
The DNA here is from genome assembly GCA_026397895.1 of Verrucomicrobiota bacterium. GTDB lineage: Bacteria > Verrucomicrobiota > Verrucomicrobiia > Limisphaerales > JAFMIX01 > JAFMIX01. The sequence continues at coordinate 1,889 of JAPLTZ010000466.1, forward strand.
CGACCTGATCGAACGGCATGTTGAGGTCGGGCCGGGGGACGGCATTGGGCTCATTGGACGTATTGCGCATGACGGAGCGCTCGCTGCCACTGGTGATGCCGGCATAGGGGCGGGGGACGTAACCGGGGGGGAGGCGGCGGGACCACTCTTTGGCCATGGCGTCAGGAAGTTCATTGGTCCAGCGGCGGGCGTCGAGGTCGAAGGAGACGACGTCGTACTCCGGGATGGGCATGAGGGGAAATTCCTGGGGAAAGTCCGGGTCGGGGTTCATATAGCCCCAGAGGA
>JAPLTZ010000354.1:0-3734 GCA_026397895.1 Verrucomicrobiota bacterium
CCTGCAAATCTTCTTTCGCGGCGGCCTCGCCCACGACAATGCCGCCGGCGGGCAGCGGTTGATCGGGCCGGCAGACTATGATTGACCGGGTGGCAGAACGGCCCAGCATTTCCAAAACCTGCGCGGAAGTCCGGGGATGTTGCGGGTCATTGCGGAAGTCGGTTTCGTGGACCGGCGTTCCGGCGATGAAATATTTTCCGTCGCGGATGACGCGGCCCAAACCGGGATTCGCCGGCACGAGCAAGGCGCGATTCAGCTTGAGCACGTCGAGCAAGGCTTCCGTCTCCACCAAGACCGAGCCGCGCAGGACGGAGTCCACCTTCTTGTAAATCCATTCGACGCCGAGCGCCTTGAGATGCTGCGCAGCAGCAGCCACGCGGCGGGTCGCCTCCGTCGCATCGCAATGACGCGAGTCGGTGTCTATCGCAATCACCTCGGCGCTGGTTGTGCCGGTGGAGTCGGCGTGGATTTCTGCGGTGAAGCCCAATCGCCAAGCCACACCCGCCAGTTCGGCAGCGCCGGTCAGGTCGTCGGCGATGATGCCGACTAGCGGTTTGGCGGGGGAATTTGCGGCGGACGGCATACGGTCAGTTGAGTGGCCATTTTGATCGCTTCGATCATGCTTTGCGGATTGGCGCGGCCCTGGCCGCCCTTGTCGAAAGCGACGCCATGGTCAACCGAGGAGCGGATGATTGGCAAGCCCAACGTGACGTTCACGCCCGCCATGCTCGACCACTCGTTGGTTTTGCTGTCGAACTGGAAGCCGCCAAATTTCATCGGGATGTGGCCCTGATCGTGATACATGACGACGACGATGTCATAGAGTCCGCCTTTCATCCGGGAGAAAACCGTGTCGGAAGGAATCGGGCCTTCGACAGTCATGCCGAGTTTGCGCGCGACTTCGATGGCAGGACAAATCTCATCAATCTCCTCGCGCCCGAACAATCCGTTCTCGCCGCAATGCGGGTTCAACCCGGCAACGGCGATGCGCGGCTGGGCCAGACCAAGCTGTTTCAGCGCCTCGTCCGCAAGCTGGATCACGCGCAAGACGCGCGGCGTCTTCACGCGGCGGATGGCCTCGGCCAGCGAAACGTGCGTGGAGACATGAACTACGCGGAAGCCGCCGTCGGCGAGCATCATCGCGTAGTCGCGGGTCTTGGTGAGGTCGGCGAAGATTTCCGTGTGGCCGGCGTATTTGAATCCAGCGGCGTGAATCGCTTCCTTGTGGATCGGCCCGGTGACGGTGGCGTCAATCTCGTTCGCGAGCGCCAGCTCGATGACTTTTTTGACGTAGTCGAACGAGGCTTTCCCCGTGACTGGCGACACTTTGTTGTATTCCAGCTTGGCAATGTCCACGTTCGCCATGTCCAGCACGTCCAACGTGCCGGGCTGATATTTTCCGTCGGCGGGACGGGCGACGGCGTTGAGCTTGAGGTTCAGGCCGCTGAACTTCACGGCGGCGGTCATCACGCCGAGATCGCAGACGACAAGCGGGCGGCACAGCGCGTAAATTTCCGGTAAGGCGAGCGCCTTGGCGGTGATTTCCGGCCCGATGCCCGCAGGGTCGCCGGTGCTGATGCCGATGAGGGGAAGCATGGTTATGATTTTCCGATCAGGGATTTTTCAGCGACCGTGCCGGCATCCGGGGCGGGAGTCAAACCGAGATAAACCATTTCCTGCCGGAGCGCGTCCAGTTCCTTCTCGGTCAGCGGCAGCAGCGGCGAGAGCATCGCCGGACTGCACAGGCCGTGGAAACTCATGGCCGCCTTGAGCGCGGCCAGCGACTGGCCGAGGGTGCGGTCCCGTTGATAAAGCGTAGCGGCTTCGGTCAATTTCTTTTCCACCTGCTCGGTCTTCGATTTGTCTCCCGCACGACCGGCAGCAAACATTTCCTGGCAGAGTGCCGGCAACAGATTCCCGACGCTTGGCACGATGCCGTCCGCGCCGCGCAAAAGCATTTTTCCCATGAGCGCGCCGACGCCGACGAAGATGGAGAAGTTTTCCCGCCCGCCCCATTTCTGGAGAATCGTCTCGTGCCGGGCGGCGTTGTTCTCGGAATCTTTCAAACCCGCGAACTGCGGATGGCCCATGAGGCTCTCGATGGTTTCCAGCGGGATCGCCAGTTTCGTGGTGGCGGGGATGTTGTAGAGAATCACCGGCCCTTCCAGCCGGTCGAGGATGCTGCTGAAGTAGGGCAAGGTCTCCTGCGCCCGCAGCGGGTAGTAGGAAGGCAGTATGCTGACCACCGCGTCCACGCCCGCGCCGAAGTAGCGGTTGCCGGCCTGGACGGCGTCGGCGAGGGAATTTTCGTTGATGCCCGCATAGACCTGCGCGCGCCCGGCGACCTGCTTGGTGGTGAGTTGCACCAACCGTATCCGATCCGCCATCGCCACGGAAGCAGCCTCGCCTGTCGTGCCCAGAACGAACACGCCTTCGACCCCGCCTTGCAGCAGATGATCAATGATGCGCCGGGCCGCTGCTTCATCCAAAGCTCCGGTCGCCGTCACCGGCGTAACCATCGGCACAACAACGCCGTGGTATTTTTTGTGATTCGATTTCATATCAAAGTGCCGCCTCGTAAATCTTGACCGCATCCGCCTCGGTTACGGGGCGCGGATTATTTTTCAGCAACCGTTCAACTGTCATCGCCGCCTTGGCCATGCGCGGAATGGCCGCCGCCGGCACGCCGAGTTCCGCCATGTGCAGCGGCACGCCGCATTGCCGCGTGAGTTCGGCGACACGCCGCAAGCCTTCCTCCGCCGTCGTCGCGGGCGAGCCGTTGCGGGCCGCGCCCAAAGCCACCGCGACATTGGCATAGCGCTCCAACGCCGCCGGCAGATTGAACCGCATCATGTGCGGCAGCAACAGCGCATTCGCCACGCCGTGGGCGATGTGGAATTCGCTGCCCAGCGGATACGCCAGCGCATGCACCGCCGCCGTGTTGACCGGGCCGAGGCAAAGCCCGCCGAACAGCGAACCGAGCGCCATGTTCTCGCGCGCGACGAGATTTTTTCCGTCCTGCACCGCCGCCAAAAGGTTGCCGCCAATCAGGCGAATGCCTTCCAGCGCGTAAATATCCACCAGCGGATGCGCGAACTTGTTCGCGTAAGCTTCGATGCAATGAACGAGCGCGTCCAAACCCGTCGCCGCCGTAACCGCCGGTGGCACGGACACCGTCAGCAACGGATCAACATACGCCGCGTCCGCCACCAAGTGCGGACTGACGACGCCTTTTTTGAGCTGATCGCGCTCGTCCAGCAGGATGGCGTTGGGCGAAACTTCGCTGCCCGTGCCGGCGGTGGTCGGCAGGCAGACCAGATACACGTCGCGTCCCGCAAGCTTGTTGATGCCGAAGACTTCGTGGATTCGCTGCGGACTGCCAACCAGCGCGGCGACGAGCTTGGCCACGTCCATCGCGCTGCCGCCGCCGATGCCGATGACCGCGTCGGGCGATACGGATTCCGCCAGCGCGAGGACTTCCTCGAACATGCGGATGCCGGGTTCGGCATTGACCGCGCTGCAAACCGTCACCGTCGCGCCGCCGGATTCCAGCTTCTGCACGAACGGCGCAATCGTCCCCAGCAGCGGCGCACTGGTCACCACCAGCAGGCGCTTCAGCCCCAGGCCGGCGAGGTGCGCGGCGCATTGCAGGGCGCACCCGCTGCCAAAGACGAGCCGGCCCGGCTGGAGTAAAGTTACCGGAGACATAGGTCGGAGTTCATGTGGTTGGCCGC
>JAPLTZ010000354.1:3756-7027 GCA_026397895.1 Verrucomicrobiota bacterium
ATGGGAAAAGTGCCAAAAGACTTGTTAAAAAAGTCAGCCGGCTCCGACAGCGGAAAATATCCGTGTTCACCGCCAACCTTGGAGTTGGCAGATTTCGCAAACCTTGTGGCGGTTTTCCTATGTCCAGAAAACCGCGGTGAGCTATTGTTGCTTGCACATAGCCCAGACAGTGAAAACGTGTGCTCTCGTTTGACCGCGCCAACGCCAACTATCGCCAACGCATGAAACTCATCCCTCATCTGCGAATCAGCCTCGCACTTCTTGCCGTCGCCGCATCGCCCCTCTCCGCCACCGCCGCGCTCGTCACGGTTTCCTTGACGGAAGCTTGGAACGGCACCAACAATCCCCACGCCGCCGACGGCGTGACCGTGTCCGGCTCCGGCTCCATCGGAGATCCGTATGTTTATAGCATCCCCGAAGGCATGACGATCACCGCCACCGGGTTGATCCGCCTGAGCAACAGCCTGACCGACACGAACGATTCCGCCTCCATCACCTTCCAATTCGCCAGCGGCAACCTGCAAATTGACAGCGGCGGCTACATTGACTGCGGCAGCGCCTACCGCAACGCAAAATCAAAGTTCAATCTCGACCTCGGTGGCGGCAGCATCACGGGCGCGGGAAAAATCATCGGCATAGACAGCGTGCGGACTCCCGGCACCAACCGGGGAGTCAACCCGCGCAGCCTGACCATTTTCAATGTTCTCAACGTCAGTCTCGTGGACATTGACCTGCACACCGAAAACATCAATTCCGCGCCTTTCCTGTCGAGCATTGCCGCCAGTGGAACAGTCGTCATCATCGGCACGGTCACCACCAGCGACGTTCAAGTCAGTGGCGGCGGCACCGCCGGCGGATTTTCCATCGGCGCAAGTTCCATCACCGTCAGCAACATTAATACCCGCGCTCTCCGTTCCGACGGCCAGTCGCCCTCCGGCGCTGTGACGTTGCAAGCCCTCTATCCGTTGTTCGGCATCTACGACCCGAATTACTTCGACAACTCGTTTGCCAATCAACTTGTCATCAAAGGCGGCATCACCACCGACGGACCGAGAACCAACGCCGGCAGCGGCAACATCACGCTTCAAGCCGTCGTCATGCGGCTCGACCCCGGCGGCAGCCTCGCCAAAGCCGCCAACGGCACGCTCACCGTAGCCGCCGGCTTGTCCAGCCTCGGGCTGCCCACCAACGACCTTTTCATCAACATCCCCGGCACACTCGTGCAACCAGCCAACAGCGCCCTTGCTCCCACATACACGGTGAATTGGAACGGCACCCTGCCCTCCGGCAACGCCCCAGCGTTCACCAACAGCATCATCGTCACCGCCAACGCCCCGATCACTAATGCTTACTCCGGCAGCATCTCCAACAGCGCCACCGACGCCGACAGCGACCCGCTGACCTACCTCAAAGGCAGCGGCCCCGCTTGGCTGACCATCGCTACCAACGGCACGCTCTCCGGCACGCCACAACTTTCCGATTCCGGCACCAACTCCTTCCGCGTTGCCGTCACCGACGGCACGCGCTACGGCCTAGCCACGTTGAAAATCGTGGTGTATGCCCCGCCCAGCGCGCCCGTTTTTGTGACCACGCCCATCGTGAAACCCGCCGCCACCGTTGACGCGGATTACAGTTTGAAACTGCAAACCCTCGCCGACAGCGCCACCGACCTCAACTTCGACCCCATGACTTTCGCCAAAATCAGCGGCCCGGCATGGCTCGCCATCGCGGCCAACGGCGCACTCTCCGGGACATCCGCCGCTAGCAACATCGGCACAAACACTTGGACGATCAGCGTCTCCGACAGTTCGTTAAGTTCCACCGGCACGTTGCAGATTGTGGTCGGCAAGCTGGTCACGGTTTCCACCGTTGAAATCTGGAACGGCACCAACAATCCCCACGCCGCCGACGGCGTCACCCTCACCGGCAGCGGCACCGCCGCCGCGCCGTATGTCTATACCATCCCCAGCGGCTTGCGGATTACGGGCGGCGCGGCCATCTGGTTGAGCGCCACGATGAATCCTGTCGCCCCGATCACCGACACCAACCACATCAAGTTCATCTTCACCGGCGGCAACCTCCAAATGGACAGCGGCGCGTGGCTTGACGTGGGCCATCCCTACCGCAACGGCATTTCCACATTCATCTGCGACCTCGGCGGCGGCAGCCTCACCGGCGCGGGCAGGATTCTGGGCATTGACCACACCCGCAGCGGCGTGGCGCCCGCCAGCGCCGGGGTCAACGTCCGCTTTGTCACCATTACCAACGCCGTTTCCGTCAGCCTGACGGACGTTGACATGCACGTGGAAAACCTCAACACCGCGCCGCCCGATTTCCGCATCAACGCCACCAATGCCGTCACCATCACCGGGCTGGTGGACACGCGCTACGGCTACTTGAGCACCGACAACGGCCACGCCGGCAACTGCTACATCTCGGCGGGCGCCATCACCGTGAACAACGTGGATGCCCGCACCATAAACAGCCCCACGGCCAACAACGGCATCGTCACCTTGAAGGCCCTCAACGCCGCCGGCGGCTGGAGCACGAGCTACACGAACAACGCCTACACCAACCAGATCGTTGTGAACGGCGCCATCACCACTGCTGGGCCAAAATCCCCCGCCGGCGGCAATCTCACCCTGCAGGCCGTCGTCCTCCGCCTCGACACCGGCTCTTCGCTGGCGAAGGCCACGAACGGTGTGCTGACCGTCGCGGAAGGCACGACCAACGTCAGCGTGACGGCGAGCAAGTTGTTCATGAACGTCTCCGGGACGCTCGTCGGCCCATCGAGTCAGACATTGAACGCCTCCAACACCGTCACTTGGACCGGCACGCTCGCCGCGCCCTACTTCCTGACCACGCCCATCGCGAAGCCCGACGCCCGCGCCGGGATTGATTACAGTTTGCGCGCCCAAACGCTGGCCAACGACGCCGTTGATCCGCAATGGGGAACAAAGGCATTTGCGAAAGTCAGCGGGCCGGCGTGGTTGAGCGTGGCTTCCAACGGCGCGCTTTCCGGCACGCCCGCCGGTGGCGACGCGGGCACCAATTCCTGGTCGGTCAGCATGACCGCCAGTTCGGTGAGCGTGACCGGCACGCTTCAGATTGTCGTCGTGGCCTCCAACGCGCCTCTGGCCGTGGCTGGCACGGAAGATTGGGACGGCACCAACAACCCCCACGCCGCCGATGGCGTCCTGCTCGCGCCCGGCAGCGGCACTGCGGCCGACCCGGCGGTTTACACCATCCCCGGCAACCTGACTCTTTCCGC
>JAPLTZ010000467.1 GCA_026397895.1 Verrucomicrobiota bacterium
CCCTCCCGAAAACCTCCGCGCCGCCATCGCCGACGCCAAGGTGCGGAACTTCATCGGCCTCAACCTCACCGTGCCGCACAAGCTCCTCGCCGTCGAGATGATGGACGAACTCGCTCCCTCCGCCAAAACTTGGGGTGCCGTTAACACCGTCCAGTTCCTCACACGCGGCGGCAAAACCATTGCCATCGGTCACAACACCGATGCCGACGGCCTCGCGCGTTCCCTCCGCGAAGATTTGCAGCTCGACCTCGCCGGCGCGCGCGTCCTGCTCCTCGGCGCGGGCGGCGCGGGCCGCACCGCCGCGCTCAAGCTCGCCGCCGAGAACGTGACGGAACTCTTCCTCGTCAACCGCACCGCCAGCAAGGCCGAGGAACTCGCCCGCGAAATCCGCCAGCGCTTTCCCGGCGTCAAAGTCGCCGTCGGCTATCCGCAGACCGCCGTTGACCTGCTGCTCAACGCCACCTCGCTCGGCCTCAACCCCGCCGACGCCTCGCCGCTCGACGAGAAATTGTTCCCGTTGAAAAACGCCCGCGCCGTTTACGACATGATTTACCGTCCGGCGGAAACTCCCCTGCTCCGCGCCGCGCGCGCCGCCGGCTGCGGCACCGCCAACGGCCTCGGCATGTTGCTCCATCAGGGCGCCGCCGCGCTCAAAATCTGGAGCGGCCAACCCGCGCCCGTCGCCATCATGCGCCGCGCGCTGGAGGAAACCATCTATGGTCATTGACGCCATCTTCAATCCCGAAAACTGGGCCGCCGTGCCGGCCGGTTTCTGGGCCGCCGTGTTCTTCGTGTTCGGCTGCATCGTCGGCAGCTTCCTGAACGTCGTCATCCACCGCCTGCCGCTGGGCGAGAGCGTCGTCTCGCCGCCCTCGCATTGCCCGCACTGCAAATACTCCATCCCGTGGTGGCTCAATATCCCCCTCGTCACCTGGCTCTGGCTGCGCGGCAAATGCGCCAACTGCCGCGCGCCCATCTCGCCCCGCTACTTCCTCGTGGAACTCCTCACCGGCCTCGCCTTCCTCGCCTGCTGGCTGCAGTTCGGCGCGCAATCCGCACCCCTCGCGCTCGCCTACGCCCTGCTGCTCGCCGGGTTCATCGCCGCCGCGTTCATTGACCTCGAGCACATGATCATCCCCGACGAGCTCACGCTCGGCGGCATCGGCGCGGGACTCCTCTGCTCCTTCTTCGTCCCCGCCCTGCACGATGCCGCCACGCTCACCGGCTCGCTGAAACAAAGCCTCCTCGGCGCGGCCGTCGGCGGCGGCATCATCTACGCCGTGCTGCGCGTGGGCAAACTCCTCTTCGGCCGGCAACAGGTCGCGCTCGCCGGCGAAACCAGAATCATCCTCGGCGAAACCGCCGTCATCCTGCCCGACAAGGAAATCCCCTACGAAGAACTCTTCTACCGCCAGTCCGATACCGTCCAGCTCCACGCCACCACCGTGGAACTCATTGACCGCTGCTACCGCGACGTGACCGTGAAACTCTCCCCCGCCCGCCTGCAGATCGGCGATGACCGCTTCAGCCCTGACGAAGTGCATTACCTCGAAGCCGTCACCCGCGCGCTGACGGGCCTGAGTTCGACGTTGCAGGGTTGAGCATCGCGCCCGTCGACTCCCGCACGAATGGGCGCACGCCCTACATCGGGTCGCCGACGAGCCGTCGCCGTCTGCAAGCCCACGACAAGGGCGCGGAGTCGGACGGCCGGCTTCCGGGCACGCGTCTGGAACTGCAAGAGCGTGACGTGGCGGCGGACCAAGCGGCCGCGTAGCTCGTGGCCGCGGGTGCTATCGGAGCGGTGCTCGCGGGGCGGCTCGCCGGCTTCGTGGA
>JAPLTZ010000159.1 GCA_026397895.1 Verrucomicrobiota bacterium
AACGCACGCTCGGCCGTTTGAGCAGCGGCAGCGGCAATGCCCGCGACCTCGCCGCGCTGCGGCAGGGGCTGGAGCAGATTCCGGGATTGAAGGTGACGCTCGCCGCCTTGGAGTGCGGCGACATGTCGCCGCTTTCAACTGGGAGACATGTCTCCCAGTTCCAAAGCGCGGACATGTCCGCGCACTCCAAAACCTTGCTCGCCGACCTCACCGCCCAGCTCACCGAGCTACCCGCGCTCGTCGAGTTGGTCACCCGCGCCATCGTGGACGAGCCGCCGCTCGCCGTGAAGGAGGGCGGCATGATCCGCGACGGCTTCAGCCCCGAACTCGACGAACTCCGCACCGCCCAGCGCGGCGGCAAGGATTGGATCGCCAAGTTGCAGGCCGACGAAATCACCGCCACCGGCATCGCGTCACTGAAAGTCCGTTTCAATTCCGTCTTCGGCTACTACATCGAAGTCACCAAGGCGAACCTCGACAAAGTCCCCGCGCATTACACGCGCAAGCAGACCGTCGCCACCGGCGAGCGCTACATCACGCCCGAGCTGAAGGCGATGGAGGGCAAAATCCTCGGCGCGGAGGAACGCAGCATGAAGTTGGAATACGAACTCTTCCAGCGCGTCCGCGAAGAAGTGTTGGGCGAGCTGGCGAAGATTCAACAAACCGCCGCCGCCCTCGCGCAGCTCGACGTGCTCGCCGGCTTCGCCGAGACCGCGCGGCTGCACGATTACTGCCGCCCGCACGTCGGCGACGAGGGCGAGTTGCAGATCACCGATGGCCGCCATCCCGTGCTGGAACAACAGCTCGTCGAAGAACGCTTCGTGCCGAATGACACGGCGCTGGCGAGCAGTTTCAAGTTTCAAGTTTCAAGTGTTCAGCAGACACCGGCGGAACTTGAAGCTGAAAACTTGAAACTGAAAACCCGGCCGCCGCAAATCGCACTCATCACCGGGCCGAACATGGCGGGCAAATCCACCTACATCCGGCAAGTCGCGTTGCTCACGCTGCTCGCGCACACCGGCAGCTTTATTCCGGCCAAAGCGGCGCGAATTGATCTGGTGGACCGCATCTTCACCCGCATCGGCGCGAGCGACGACCTCGCGCGCGGCCAATCCACCTTCATGGTCGAGATGACCGAGACGGCGAATATTTTGAACAACGCCACGCCGCGCAGCCTCGTCATCCTCGATGAAATCGGGCGCGGCACGAGCACCTTCGACGGCTTGAGCCTCGCGTGGAGCATCGTCGAGCACCTGCACAACGCCGTGGGCGCGAAGACGCTTTTTGCCACGCACTACCACGAGCTGACCGAACTCGCCCAGCGTCTGCCGCGCATCAGGAATTTCAACGTCGCCGTCCGCGAGTGGCACGACTCAATCGTCTTCCTCCGCAAAATCGTCGAGGGCGGCACGGACAAGAGCTACGGCATTCAGGTCGCGCGGCTCGCGGGCGTGCCGCAGGAAGTTGTCGAGCGCGCGAAACAAATTCTCGTGAACCTCGAGGAATCCGAACTCACGCCCGAAGGCAACGTGCGCCAGCCCCGCCGCCAGCAGGACCGCGAGAAGCTCAAACAGCTCGCGCCCGCGCCGCAGATGGATTTGTTCGGCTGATTTTATGAGCGCGAAATCCGTGGAGCTGACTTCTGGAAACGGCGGCCTCCCCGTCGTGAAAATCCGCACGCCGTGGAGCGCGGCGGAGATTTACCTGCAAGGCGCGCACGTCACGCATTTCCAAAAAGACGGCGAGCCACCGCTGCTGTTCATGAGCAGCCGGAGCTGGTTTGCGGCGGGCAAACCCATCCGCGGCGGCGTCCCCATCTGCTTCCCGTGGTTCGGCCCGCGCGCGGGCGGCATGGCGCACGGTTTCGCCCGCATCACGCCGTGGGAATTGGCGGAAACCGCCATCGCGCCGGACGGCGGCGCCACAGTGCGGTTGCGTCTGCCGCCCGCCACCCTGCCGCCGGACTGGGC
>JAPLTZ010000210.1:0-2267 GCA_026397895.1 Verrucomicrobiota bacterium
CTTTGCGCCGTGCCGGTTATACCACGGGATTGAGCGGCAAGTGGCATATCGCCGACAACAGTGGCGTCGCGGCCTTGCGGAAGCGTGAAGGCGGCAAATACTTTGACCGCTACGGCTTTGATTTTGCCGGCCCGGCCAACCCGGCGGAGCATCGCGAAGACAAGTCGGTGACCGCCATCACGGACGACATCATCGGCTTCATTGAGCAGAACCAAGCCAAGCCGTGGTTCGCCTACGTGGCGCATGTCACGCCGCACGCACCGCTCGCCGCGCCGAAAGTGCTCGTCGAAAAACAGGTGGCACACGGCTACAAACGCAGCAGCAATTCCGGTGGCAAGTTTTCCGAACGTCCCGTTGCCGAGTATCTCGCCATGCTGGAGCATCTGGATGATGAAGTCGGCCGGTTGTTGCGGCGGCTCGATGAACTCAAGCTCACCGACAAGACGGTTGTGATTTTCGCCAGCGACAACGGCGGTCTCTCGCGCGTGACGAGTAACGCGCCGTTGCGCGAAGGCAAAGGCTCGCCCTACGAGGGCGGCATCCGCGTGCCGTTCATCGTGCGCTGGCCCGGTCAGGTTCAGCCCGGCAGCGAGTGCGCCGCGCCGGTCCACTTCGTGGATTTCTCTCCCACGTTCGCCGCGCTGGCGGGCGCCACGCCGCCCGCTAATCACCAGCTCGACGGCGAAAGTATACTCCCGCTCTGGCAGCAAACGGGCGCGTTGAAACGCCCCGCGCTTTTCTGGCACATGCCCACCTACACCTTGAATTATGGCCGCACGCCCTGCGCGGTCATCCGGCAGGGCGGTTGGAAACTCATCCACTGGTTCGGCGATTATCTCGACACCCGCGGCTTCACGCCCGACGACAAAGTCTACGGCAAACTCGTCCTCGGCCCGCGCACCGAACTCTACAACGTGGCCGCCGACATCAGCGAAACCAACGACCTCGCCGCCGCGCAGCCGGAGAGAGTCAAGCAACTCAGGGCAACCCTTGAAATCTGGTGGAAAGAGACCGGCGCGAAATTCCCGGAAAAAAATCCGGCTTACGAACCGCAGACCTGGTCGGCCAGCGCCGGCGGCGGCGCGGACGAAGCGCACTGAAGCAGACGGCACCACGCTGTCCGGCAGCGCTCAAAAGAATGTCGTCTGTTTTGATGACATGACGCACACTGAAATAGGCCGTATTAACCAGCCGAACACATTCTGCCGGCCAGGGCGGCAATCTCAACAAACCGACAACCGCCAAATGACAAACCTTCTTTTCCGCCTGTGTCTGCCCTGTGCCCTCGCCGCCGCGCCCGCCTTCGCCGCGCCCAACGGCGATGCCACCATCCGCGCGCCGGCCAGCGCGTCGGAGATTGTCATCAAGACCACCACGCGGACGGCGGGCGCGATTGACTCGCTGACGTGGAACGGTCGCGAGTTCATCAATTCCCACGACCACGGCCGGCAGCTTCAGTCCGCGTGCAATCTCGATTGCGGCACGCCCATCACCGCCGAGACCTTCAACCCCACCGAGGCCGGCTCGCGCAGCGACGCGCGCGGCACGAACACCACCAGTTGGCTGCTCCATCTGCGCGCCAAAGGCAACCAGCTCGAAACCACCTGCCGCATGGCCTTCTGGCTCGCGCCCGGGCAAAAATCCGGCCCGAACCCCGCCAAGAACACCACCCTCCGCTCCGAACACCTGCTGACCAAGCACGTGACCATCGGCTACAAAAACCTGCCGCACGTCATTCCCTACGATGTCGTTTTCACCGTGCCGGAGGGCGAGCGGCACACGCACGCCGTCTTCGAGGCGCTCCCCGGCTACCTGTCGCCGGAATTCTCGCTGTTCCTGAAGTTCAACCCCAAGACTGGCGACTTCGAAACGCTCTCCGGCGGGCCGGGAGAAATCCCCGAACCCGTCGTCCTCGCCGTGCCGGGCGGCAGCCACGCGATGGGCATCTACGCGCCGCCCCAGCCCGCGCCCAACACCACCGGCCCGACTTTTGGGCGCTGGAAATTCAAAGGTGAGCAAGTCGTGAAATGGAACTGCGTCTTCCGCGTCACCGACAAGAACGGCATCAAGCCCGGGGAATATCCGTTCCGCATGTTCGTCATCGTCGGCAGCCTCAAGAACGTGCACGACTCCCTGCGCGCACTGCAAAACGAATTTGAAGGAGCAGCGCGATGAACCGCCTGCGAACCTGCGCCCTGCTCCTCGCCCTCGGACTCGGCGTGGCCGGCACCGGCGAATGCGCGCCCGCCGGCAAACACAAAGCCAAG
>JAPLTZ010000210.1:2436-8268 GCA_026397895.1 Verrucomicrobiota bacterium
CCCCCGCCGCCGCCGCGCCGGCGGACGCGAGCGCCGCGCCGCCGCAGTTGCCGGAGGAATTGCCCATCGCCATGACGTTCCGCGGCAGCGACGGGTTGCACGCCGACGCCTTCGAGCAGCGCATGAAGGAGACCGAGCCGTTCCAGGTCATCCACGCGCCGGGCGACACCGACAAGTCCGCCGCCGTCCAGAAACGCTGGCCCGCCAAAGTCGTCACCATGCAACTGGCCTACGGCGGCATCGGCGGCGACCTCGCCACGCGCGCCTGGCCGGGACATTTTCTTTACAAGACCGGCACGAAACTCACCCGCGACCTCCGCCCCGGCGACAACGTCCTGCGCGTCGAGGACCTCAAAGTCATCGGCAAGGACAACTCCGAAGCGCACAACGAAAAATTTCCCCACACGCTCACCCTCTACGCGCTGGACAGCTACGGCCGCCCCGATTGGTCGCGCGCCGAGCACGTCACGCTGCTCAAGATCATGAACGGCTCGGTCATCGTCCAGCGCGGCCAGTGGGGCACAAAGCCGCAGACGTTTTCGGCGGGCCGCGCGGTCGTGGCGGGGCACATGATGTTCTGGACGCGGCAGTTCATGATGAATTTGAGCCTGCATTGTCCGCGCGGCGGGCCGGGCAATCTCACCGCCGCCGAGTGGCTCGCGCGCGAATGGGCCGCCAAGGTCAAGGAGGCGGGCGTGGCCGGCATGGAGATGGACGTGGGCCGCTGGACGTGGGGCTTCCCCAAAACGTCGCCGATGGACTGCAACAACGACCTCAAGACCGACCACGGCTACATCGCCGGCGTGAACAGCTTCGGCCTCGGCGGACAGATTCTGTTCCGCGAGCTGCGGCGGCAGTTGGGGCCGGACAAAATCATCCAGGTGGACAGCAACGGGCCGATTTTCGGCTGTCGCGGCTGGAATTATCTGAACGGCGTCCAGCTCGAATGCTTCCCCGCCGAGAACCGCTTCGAACTTTTCTCCGAGGCGTTCGCGCACCTGCGCCGCTGGGTGGATTCCGCGCAAGCCACGCCGCGCTACAGCTACGGCTTCACGAAAACGCCGACGACGGTGTATTCCAAAATCCGCCAGCCGGACGGCTCGCCGACGGATTTCCATTTCCGCGTCGGGCTGGCGGCGGATTGTTTGCTGGGCATGCCGCATCCCTTCGCAAGCATCGAGGACATCGCGTTCGACCCGGCGAACGAGAGCGAGAAAGAACCCACGGAAGTTTTCGGCGTGTTCAAGTGGGACGAATATTTCGGCGGCGACCTGAACAACTGGCATTGGCTCGGCAAGCCGCTCGCGCCCGCCCGGCAATTCCCCGAATACCCCGCCAGCGCCGCCGACCTCCTCGCCGGCGTGAATTGGAAATGGAAAACCACCAAAGGCTTCGACGCCGCGTGCGAACAGACCGACGGCTTTTCCGCCGCCACCGTGAAGCGCATCCCCGAGGGCGCGCTGCCGACATCGCTGTGGTTCGGCGTGGAACTCACCACCGCCGGCGGCAAGCCGCTCAACCTCAAACCCAACACCGAATACACGCTGGAATTCGACGCGCGCGGCGGCGACACGTGGATTTACGCCGGGCAGACGCTCCCCCGCGTGCCGCGCATGGTCGCCATCCGCGGCATCGGCGAGGCGATGCGCACCGGCGAGGCGTCATCGTCCGTGCTGGCGGAGGCGCAGTGGTATCGCAACCGCATCAGCATGACCACGCCCGCGAAGCCGGACAGCGAAATCGCCTTCGGCGTCTCCGAACAGATCGGGCGCACGGAACTCCGCAACCTCCGCCTCGTCGAAGGCGGCGCGGAACGCTGGTCGCGCGATTTCGAGCACGGGAAAATCCTGCTGAACATGACCAGGCATCCGTGGAAGGTGGATGTCGGCAGCGGCTACCGCCGGCTCAAAGGCATGCAATGTCCCGAGGTGAACACCGGCGCGAAGGTGAACGGCGAAATCACCGTCCCCGCGTGGGACGCGGTGTTTCTCGTGAAGGAGTGACACGGCCTGTCTGCACGCAACGCCGGCAGATGCCGCTGTGCTGAAAACCCAACCAACCACCGCCTTTGCCAATTGATGCCATGAACGGAAATATTCCTGCCGAAAAAAACAGCACCCAACGCCTGATGTCCGTGGACGCGCTGCGCGGCTTTGACATGTTTTGGATCGTCGGCGCGGCCTGGCTGGTCCGGGCGTTGCACCAGATGAGCGACAATGCCGCGACCAATTTTTTGCTCGTTCAGATGAACCATGCGCGCTGGGCAGGCATGACTTTTCTGGATCTGATTTTCCCGCTGTTCGTTTTCATCATGGGCGTCTCCACCGTTTTTTCGCTCACCAAACTTCTGGCGCAGGGCGGACGCCGGGAGGCGCTGAAACGTATCTTCAAGCGCAGCGTGCTGCTTTATCTGGCGGGCATTTTCTATTACGGCGGGCTTTCCAATCATTGGCCGAACATCCGGCTGGTCGGCGTGCTCAACATGATCGCGCTCTGCTATCTTTTTGGCGGCGTCCTGTTTTGTTATCTGAAGCCGCGCGGGCTGCTGGTCGTCACCGTCAGCCTGTTGGTCGGCTATTGGGCGCTGCTGACGTTTGTGCCGATTCGGAATTATCAGTTCGTGAATCCGGAAATCACGATTGACGCGATGGCGAACAAAACAAAACCCCTGAACGACGCCGGGCGCAGACAGTTGCGCGCCGAACTGATTCAGCAGGCCAACACGGATTATTTCGCCACGACCAACTTCGTGACCGGCAAATACGAATCCGGACTCAATCTGGCCAACCATCTCGACTTCCTCCATTTGCCCGGCAAACAAAACCAGACCTTTTGGGACCCGCAAGGCCTGCTCTGCACGTTGCCGTCTATCGCCAGCGGGCTGCTGGGCATCTTTGCCGGGCTGCTGCTGCAACGGCGGGATTACGACGACCGGCGCAAGGTGCGTTGCCTCGTCAGCTTCGGTCTGGCCGGGGTGGCGCTCGGCTGGCTGTGGCATCTGCAATTTCCGGTCATCAAGAACATCTGGAGCTCCTCCTTCGTGCTGGTGGCGGGCGGCTACAGCGCGCTGCTGCTGGCGGCTTTCTACTGGCTGATTGAAGTGAAAAACTGGCGCGCTTGGTGTCAGCCGTTCGTGTGGATCGGGGCAAATCCAATCACCATTTACCTCATCGTCACGCTGGTGGAATTCCGGCAGATCGCCTCCCGCTTTGTCGGCGGCGACATCAGCGCGGCGTTGAACCTGTATGCGGCGCAAGGTCTGGGCGACTTGCTGGTGGCGCTGGTGGCGTGCGCCCTCGTCATCGGATTCATGCGGTTTCTGTATCGGCGGAAAATCTTTCTGCGGCTGTGAGAGCCAAACCTCGAACGGTTCACGCAGAGGCTGTTGAATATTTTTCAGTGAAGAATGTTGCACGACGGCCTTTGCCGAAGTTGGTAACTTCCGCCAACTCCAGCCCGTCCAAGCTTTGCGGCGTTTGGCTGCCGCTGCCGAAACAACCATGAAAACATCATCGCTCACAAAGAACGCTTTCCTGCTCGCCGCAATCTGCGCCACCGCAATCTGTGCCACCGAAGGCCGGAGCGAAACAAAAGCCGCGCCCGCCAAGCCCAACATCGTGGTGGTGCTGGCCGACGACTTCGGTTTCGGCGACGCCGCGTGCTACGACCCGAAGTTCAGCAAGATTCCCACGCCGAACATTGACCGGCTCGCGCGCGAGGGGATGAGTTTTATGCAGGCCCATTCCTCGTCCGCCGTCTGCACGCCCACGCGCTACGGCCTGCTGACCGGGCGCTACAACTGGCGCAGCCGCTTGCAAGGCGGCGTGCTCGGCCCTTACGCCGCGCCGCTGATCTCGTCCGACCGCCTGACCGTCGCGGGTCTGCTCAAGCAGCAGGGTTATTACACCGCCGCCATCGGCAAATGGCATCTGGGCTGGCAATATCCGAAGCGCGACGGCAAAGAGGTGTTCGACCAGCCCATTACGGAAGGCCCGACCACGCGCGGCTTCGATTATTATTTCGGCACGGACGTGCCCAATTATCCGCCCTACACGTTCATCGAGAACGACCGCGTCACGGTGCAACCCACGGCGCAATTTTCCGCCAACAAGGACAAGAGCCTCTTCGTCCACCGCGACGGCCCGATGGCTCCGGGCTGGCGGTTCGACCGCATCCTGCCCACGCTGGCGGAAAAGGCCGTGGACTACATCGGCCAGCGCGCCAAAGCCAAGCAGCCGTTCTTCCTCTACTTCGCCCTCACCACGCCGCACGAACCCATCGCGCCCTCGGAACAGTTCAAGGGCAAGAGCGGCATCAGCGGCGTCGGCGACCTGATCATGGAAAGCGATTGGGCGTTGGGCCAAGTCATGGACGCGCTCGTCAAACAGGGGCTGGCGGAAAACACGCTGGTCATTTTCACGTCGGACAACGGCCACTGCGCCTACACGGGATTGGAGCCGTTCGAGAAAGCCGGGCATCGCGTCAGCGGCCCGTTTCGCGGCTACAAGATGGACGCCTGGGACGGCGGGCATCATTTGCCATTCATCGCGCGCTGGCCGGGCGTGGTGAAGCCCGGCAGCCAATGCGCGCAAATAACTTCACACAACGACATCATGGCCACCTGCGCCGAAATCACCGGCGCGAAAATCCCGGTCACTGCCGCTGTGGACAGCTTCAGCCTGCTACCGTTGCTCAAGGGCGAGAACCGCCCCATCCGCGAGGCGGTGGTGACACATTCCTCCCGAGGCATGTTCGCCATCCAACGCGGCGAGTGGAAGCTGATCGTGGGACAGGGCGCCGGTTCCGGCCGCCCCGGCGACACCGGCCCCGAACCCGGACAGCTTTACAACACAACCGCCGACATCGGTGAGATGAAAAACCTCTACGCGCAGCGCCCGGAAATCGTGGCCGAACTCACCGCCCTGCTGAAACGCTACGTCGAAGACGGCCGCAGCACGCCGGGCCCAAAACAAAAGAACGACGTGCCCGTGAATTGGAACAAAAAACCTCCCGCCGGCAAACGCGGCGGCAAAGCGGCGGATAGCCCCGACGCGTAACGCATCAGGCCAATCGAATCCAATGAAGGCTGTTCACCGCGTCTGCATTTGCAGTCTGGCATTCCTCATCGCAACGGGCGGCGGGCTTTTGGTTGCCGGCCCAACCCATTCTCCCACCAACCCGCCGCCGGCGAAATCGCCGGGCCTCGACGCCGATCTGGAAATCGCGCAGACCAATTTCCCCGACGACTTCGTCATCCCCGCCAACGCCGACCGCGTCTGCCGCGCGGCTGCAATCGTGCCGGAGGTTTTGCCCGACCCGAAGGATGCACCGCCGCTGCGGTTGCCGGAGGCGTTTCCCATTCCGATGACGTTCTGGTCGTTCATGCGGGCGCCCGCCGACCAGTTCGCGCCGCGGCTCGAGGAGCAGGAGCATTATCCCGTGGTGCACGGCGTCGGGCCATACAAACTCGAAAACCTGCCCCGCGTGGTCAAGCAGCGCTGGCCGGAGAAAATCGTCATCCGCCAGAGCGCCTACGGCGGCGTCGGCGCGCTGGGCGGCAGCAAGGTCTGGCCGGGACACTTCCTCTACAAGGTCGGGACGAAGCTCGCGCACGATGTCCGCACGAACGACACGGTGCTGCACGTCGCCAATTTCAAATGCATCCTGCGAAACCCAAAAGAGCTTCAAGCCCGCGAATTTCCGCTCACTTTCACGCTCTATGCGCTCGACGAAAAAGGAAAACCGGATTGGAACAAGGCGGAAATGGTCACGCTCACCGCCGTCGGCGCGAAGGGCGAGTTGTTCGTCAAGCGCGGTGCGTGGGGCACGAAG
>JAPLTZ010000033.1 GCA_026397895.1 Verrucomicrobiota bacterium
CAAGCAGGCGGTCTTCCATGAATTCGTAAAACTCGAAATACGGCGCGGCCTGCCCTGTCAACCCGCGCACGATGAGCTGCGTCACCGAGCCGAGCGTGTCGTTTTCCGGCGTGGTCGGCAGGTTCAGCTCGTTGGCAATCAGCATCAGGATCATCGCCGGCGGCAGTTGCAACAGCTTCTTCATGCCGTCCACGTCAATCAGCGAAACGGCGTCGTAACGCCGCTCCTCGATGATGGTTTTCAACGCGAGAAAATACCGCGCGCTTTTCTCCAGCGTCTGCGGCTCGGCGGGCTTCTCGAATTTCCAGGTGCGCTTGACCTTCTCGACGACGGCCTGCACATCGGCGGCGGCGACGCGTTCGGCGCGTTGCACCATGTCGAGCATTTCAAAAATTTCAATTTCCACGCCGAGCGCTTTTTTCAGCGAGACACCGTCGTAAAGCGTCGCGTAAAGGTTCATGTCGCGATACCCCATCATGCCGACCTTCGCGCGCTGCAACATGCGCGTGGCGCTGACCGCCAGCAGAAAGTTTTTGACCGCTCCGACCCGCGACGGTTTGCCAGGATAATCGAAGACGTAGGTGAACCGGTAGCCAAGGTCGGCCATCGTCTTCCGCAACGCCGTCGTGCCGGCCTGGTCGGCGGTGGTGATGAGGCGGTTGCCTTCGTAATAACCGGCCAGCCCCCACAAAACCATCGGCAGATGTTTGAACTCGCTGGTGATGCTGATGACCGCGTGACTGGGAATCCAGCCGGCCACGCAAACGACGAGCGCGTCCAGCCGCCGGGCGGAAAGTTCGGCGATGGCGCGGCGAACATCGTTGCCCGCAGGATCGTCGCTGACGGGCGCGGTTTCCAGCAGCGTGACGCCCAAGCCCGCCAGCGCGGCGCGGGCGGCGTGGCATTTCTTCTCGATGATGTCGCGCGGCGTATTGACTTCGCCAAACCCAACAAATCCAACGGTGATGTTTTTCATATCATTTGGCCTTTCCTTTTTTCTTCGGATGTTTGACGCCCGGAGTTTCGTCGTCCACCACCTGCTTTTTGCCGCCTGCCTTGCGATCCAGAATGCCCGGCTTGGTGAACGGCAGCGTGCGTTCATCCACGCAATAGATTTTGGAAATCTCGTCGAGACAGCGTTTGGCTTCCTCGGTGTAAGCGCCGTCAGGTTTGAAAGCACGCCCCTGCCGCAGGCAGGATTCGAGGCGGCAGCGGTTGGCGAAAAGTTTCCAGCGCCACGAGGCGCGCACGTGCGCCGGGAACTTCGGCTCGATCTGTTCCACAAAATCGCCGCACTGCTTGCCGCGCTGCGTTTCCAGCGCCGAGAATTTTTTACTCTTCAACGAAACCTCCTGCATCGTGCCCAGCAGCTTGATGACCTCCAGCGCGCCGGGCAAAACCTGCGGGTCATATTCGTAGCGGACGTATTCCTCCAGAATCTCATCCACGCTGCGCTTGGAATTCCAGAACGCCTGCACCCAAAGCACCTTGGAGACGTCCTCATAGATCCCTTCGGAATACGGCATGATACTCGCGACGCCCAGCTTCCGCGCCTGCGCGATGTCAGCCTTGACCGCCTCGGTGCGGAAGGCCGCGCCGCGTCCGCCCCACGGATACATGCCGGCCATGCTGATTTCCGGGAAGCACATCAGCGTCAGCTTTCCGGGCGTGCCGCGCGCGATGGTTTCCGCGTTGGCCTTCGCCACGTCATCGGGAAATCCGCGGCAACTGTTCGCCAACATGTATTGCGCCCAGCCGGGATCTTTGCCCAGCACGTCATACAGATTGTGCCATTCCCCGGCCAGAAAACGCCAGGACGACAGGATCACCTCGCCCTTGGGGTTGAACTCGCGAAACTTCGCGGCCATTTCCTTGCAGATGGAAATATAGCCGTTGCTGCCCCACGGGCGGCAGAACTCGCAGTTGCAACCGCCGTTGTCGTAAGGCCAGAAGCATGCATAATCTAGAGCAACCGGACGAAACGCCTCCAATACTTCAGTCCACTCCCGCAAGAGCCGCTCCCGGACACCGGGCTTGTGGGGACAGGCATGAGTTCCAAGCGCCGTATTGTTGCCGCAGTGGACGAGGGCGGTCTTCAATCCGATTTTTTTGCTCGCCTCAAGAATCGAGCGCACATGGGTAATCAGCTTCTGGGCCTTGGGATCGGAAAAACTGGCGAACTGCTCGGTGGCGCAGCAGATCATCACCGTGTTGTAACCCCAAAGACCAAGCTCCTCGATGTAGCGCTGGACGGCTTCGTGCGGGGCGTTCTCATACCAGTTGCCCGTGTGCGACGCGAGGTAGGCGATGCGCAGCGGACTTTCTGGCGCGCTCTTTCCGCGCCACGCGCCCGGCGCGAAACTTCCCGGCTGAAACCGCGCCGCCCGCAGAAACGCACCGACGCCGTAGAGCAATCCGCGCTCGTCGTTGCCGGTGATGATGATTTCGCCGCCCTTGCCGTCGGCGATCTCGTAGCCCTCCACACCGAGTCCGGCGCGCGGGAATTGCTGATGCGCGAGTGGACTGAAGTTTTGGGAGCGTTCCGTTCGGTCGGACTTGTTTACGCCTGTTTCTGGCCCTACGACAACGGCGGTTGCAACTGCGAGTTCTGCCGCCCGTGGGGCAGCAACGGCTATAT
>JAPLTZ010000110.1 GCA_026397895.1 Verrucomicrobiota bacterium
CCCGTTATGCCGAAATTTAGTTACGTCGCGATGGACAAGGTTGGCAAGGAGACCAAGGGCACCCTTGAAGTCGCCAACCAGAACGAAGCCATCGGTCGCGTCAAGGAAATGGGTCTGTTCCCCACCAAGATCGTCGAGCTCGGCGCGGAAAAGGCCGAGAAGAAGGGCAAGTCCGCCGCGCCCGCCGCCAAGACCGCCGCCAAGAAAAAGGGCGGGGCGCTGAACATCAACCTCAACATTAAGATCCCCTTCCTCGGCGGCAAGGTGAAGTCCAAGGTGCTCTGCACCTTCACCCGCCAACTCGCCACGCTGGTGGACGCCGGCCTGCCGCTGCTGCGCGGCATGCGCGTGCTCGAAAAACAGGAGCGCAACAAGAACCTCAAGGAGATCATCGGCAAGCTCTCCCTCTCCGTCGAGGGCGGCAGCACCTTCTCCGAAGGTCTCGCGCAGCACCCCAAGGTCTTCAACAAACTTTATGTCAACATGGTCAAGGCCGGCGAACTCGGCGGCGTGCTGGAAATCGTCCTCAACCGCCTCGCGATGTTCATGGAAAAGGCGCAGAAGATCAAAGGCAAGGTCATCGCCGCCATGTTCTACCCCGTCGCCGTCATCGTGGTGGCCGTGGCCATCGCCGGCGTGCTGATGGTCTACGTCATCCCCAAATTCCAGGAAGTCTTCGCCGGCCTGCTCGACGGCGCCAAGATGCCTGGCTTCACCCTCTTCGTCTTGGGCATCAGTTCCGCCATCAAGACCCGTTTCCCCACGGTCATGGCCGGCTCCGTCGTGACCGTGATTCTGTTCATGCTGTTCATCAAGACCAAATTCGGCCGGCACGTCTTCGACAAGTTTAAGCTGAAAGTCCCCGTCCTCGGCCCTGTGTTCAGCAAGCTCGCCATCGCGCGGTTCACCCGCACGCTGGGCACGCTCGTCAGCAGCGGCGTGCCGATCTTGCAGGCATTGCAGATTGTCCGCGAAACCTCCGGCAACGTCATCATCGCCAACTCCATCAACGCGGTCTACGACAGCGTCAAGCAGGGCGAGACCATCACCGCGCCGCTGGAATCCTCCGGCGTGTTCCCGCCCATGGTCATCAGCATGGTGGACGTCGGCGAGCAGACCGGCGCGCTGCCCGAAATGTTGCTGAAGATTGCCGACAACTACGACGAAGAGGTGGACAACGCCGTCTCCGCCATGACCTCGTTGCTCGAGCCCATCATGATCATCGTCCTCGGCGTCATCGTCGGCAGCATCGTCATCGCGATGTTCCTGCCGCTCGTGGCCCTCATCAACGGCGTCGGCGGCGACAGCGGCTCGGAAAAGTGAGTTTCCCCGGCGGCGGTGTGGGTGGAGGATGAGCGTGGGGAGGTGGTGGTAGGTGATGGATTCGAACCATCGAAGGCAAAGCCAGCAGATTTACAGTCTGCCCCCGTTGGCCACTTGGGTAACCTACCATCCCGAAACCGGCGTTTCCTGTCCCGGACAGGGGACGCATTCTGCAAAAATTGGATTCAAGGGCAAGTTTAATCTCAATTTCCGCGCGCTGTTTTCGTCCCGCCCGCTCTCGGGAAGGTTGGCAACCGCCGCTGAACCCGGCAGACTCCCGCCATGCGCGTCTTGATTGTCGGCTGCGGATACGTCGGGCTGCCGCTCGCGGCGGAGCTGTCGCGGCAAGGCCACCAAGTCTCCGGCCTGCGCCGCAGTGCGGATGGCGCGGCGGCCCTCGCCGCCGCCGGCGTCACGCCGCTCCTCGGCGACATCACCGAGCCGGACTCGCTGGCGAAAATTTCCCCGTCGTTCGATTGGGTCGTCAACTGCGTCTCCTCCTCGCACGGCGGCGCGGAGGATTACCGGCGCGTCTATCTCGAAGGCACGCGCAATCTGCTCGCGTGGCTCGCCGCCGCGCCGCCGCAGAAATTCATCTACACCAGCAGCAGCGGCGTCTACGGGCAGGACGACGGCTCGGTGGTCAAGGAAACCAGCCCCACCGAACCGCCGACCGACACGGGCGGCGTGCTCGTGGAGACGGAAAAACTTCTGCGCGCGGCGTTCGCCGAGAAAAAGTTTCCGGCGGTGATCCTGCGCGTGGCGGGGATTTACGGGCCGGAACGCGGGCATTGGTTCAAACAGTTTCTCACCGACGAGGCGCGCATCGAGGGCGACGGCACGCGGTTGCTGAACATGATTCAC
>JAPLTZ010000278.1:0-7778 GCA_026397895.1 Verrucomicrobiota bacterium
GCACTGTTCCGTCTCGGCTTGGCGGACAACAACCCGGCGCTGATTCAGGCGGCGTGGGAAACAGCGCTCGCGCTCGTGAGCGTGCAGAACCGCGACGGCAGCTTCGCATTCCGAGTCAACCCCAAGACCGGCAAGGTCAACAACCCCTACACGAGCAATGTCATGCCCGAAGTGTTGTTGTGGGACGCGCTGCTCGCTTCAAAAACTTTTCCATCCGGCGCGCAGGACAACTCGGCGGTGCGGGAGAAAATCGCCGCCGCCCGCCGCCGCGCGCTCGACTGGATGCTGGCCGGGCCGTGGCAGGATTATCGCTGGGAAGGAATGTATGAGGACGTGCCCAACCAGCCCGCCTATTTCGGCTTGGAGTGGAATGATGCCGCGCAGGCGGTGGAATATGTGCTCGCGCGTCCCGGCGAATTCTCCGGCCAACGAGAGCAGGCGATTGCCATCACCCGCTGGATCGAAGATCAATTCCTCTGCTGGTATCCCGACGATGTGCCGAACCGCTTCGGTCGTGTCGCCCGCACGCCCAGCGCGTTGGAGCAGTATCGCTGCTACCAGCCCATTGATGCCCATGCCGCGCGTGCCGCCGCGTTGTTCCTCGCTGTCTGGCGGGCCACCGGCGACGAAAGCTATCGCGCCCGCGCCCGCGCCCTGACCGCCAGCATCGCGCAATCCCAGCGTAGCAACGGCTCCATCCCCACCTTTTGGTGGCTGCGGGCAGCCACGGAAGAGGGCAAGTCCAAGATGGCAATCGCCGGCCTCGACTGCTTCCGCTGCGTCGCCATGGATGCGCGCGTGCTGCTCGCGCACCTTGATGAACTATCCGCACCATGAGCCAATCATACGTGCGGCATGCCACCGCGAACGATTATCTTATCGAACGGCTCAAGTTTCTCACGCAACGCTCCCATAAATAATATGCTTTCGAAATTAATCATGAAAACACTCGTCGCCCTCCTTGTGCTTGTCATCGGCGGTCTTATTCAGAGTTCCGCTGCCGCTGCGCCGGCCAAGCCAAACATCCTCTTCATCCTCATCGAAGATCAGGGCGCACACCTCGGCTGTCGCGGCACGGCGGGATTGCAGACGCCGAATCTGGACCGGCTCGCGGCGGAAGGGACGTTGTTCCGCGAGGCGTTCGTGGGTTACCCCGTCTGCTCGCCGTCGAAGGCGTGCATTTACACCGGCCTCTATCCGCACCTGAACGGGATGCGCAATAACACCGCAAATTACCCCAAGCCCGCCGCCGAACTCAAACCGTCCGAGCGGAACAATCCCACCTACAAAAATGTCCGCCTGCGGGAATCGTGCGTGACTTGGATTGAAACGCTCAGGCAACAGGGCTACTTCCTCGGCCAGAGCGGCAAGCTGCACGTCGCGCCGGTGGAAAAATTTCCGTTCGACGCCTATCTGGGGCGGGAAGACGGCGGGGCGAAGGGAGTCAGCAAAGGACTGGTCGGCGAGTTTCTCCGCCGGGCGTCCGCCACCGGCCAGCCGTGGGCGTTTTTCCACAACGCCATCAACACGCCCCATCGCCCGTTCCGCAACAGCGACGAGACGCGCATTGGCGTGGACCCAAAACAGGTGCGGCTGCCTGCCTTCCTGCCCGACACGCCCATTGTGCGACAGGATTGGGCTGAATATCTCGATGGCATTCAACTCGCCGACGCCGCCGTCGGCGAAGTGCTCGCGGCGTTGCACGAGTCCGGGCAGGAAACGAACACGCTCGTCATCTGCGTCGCTGGCGATCACGGCCCGGCCTTCCCGCACGGCAAGATGACGCCCTACGATCTCGCGCTCCGCGTCAACATCATCGTCCGTGCGCCCGGCGGCAAAGCCCGGCAAACGAGCGATGCCTTGGTAAGCACGATTGATCTCATGCCAACCATTCTGGATTACGTCGGCGTTGCGCCATCGCAGCCCGTGAACGGAATTTCCCTGCGCCCGCTGCTGGAAGGCAAGGCGGACGCCAAAGGCCACGACCTGATTTTCGCCGAAGTCACCGGCCAGAACCAGATGAACAAACCCGGCATGGAGGAGCGTTCCGTCTATGATGGCCGCTACCACCTCATCTTCCGCGACCATCTCGACTTCAAACGCTCCATCAATGCCGACAGCCGCGAATGGGACAGGTGGCACAACCGCACCTATCGCGAAACCCTCCGCGTGAAGGGACAATTTCCGCTGGCTTATCGTGTCCTCCAGGAAATGGAGCCGCACATCTTCGGCCTCACGCTGCCGCCGTGCGAACTTTACGATTTGAAGACCGACCCCGACGAGCTGCACGACCTCGCCGCGAGCCCCGAACACCGCGCCACCAAGCAACGGCTGTTGCAACGCCTCGTGCAATGGTGTCAGGATACGCACGACCCATTCATCGCCGCCGATTCAATCACCAAAGCACTGGAAACAAAACCAACCAAGCCATGAACCATAAAACCACATTCATCACCGGACTCCTGCTGGCCGCATCATTGACGTCGGCTCTCGCCGCGCCCGCGAAGCTGGTCGCGCCCGATGTCTTCCGTCCACCCGCCGCCGGTGCGATCCACATCGAAGGCCGCCTCGGTGCGAAGCTGGATCAGTGCATCGAAAACCGCGTCCTCGTGCAACCCGTCGAGCCGCTCGTCAAACCGTATCGCGACAAACAGGAAACCGGTTCAAAGGATTGGCGCTGCGAATACTGGGGCAAATGGTTCACCTCGCTCGCCCTCGCCGACGCCTACCAGCCCACCGCCAAGTCCCGCGCCAAGCTCGATGAAGCCGAACGCGCGCTCCTCGCCACCGCCGCGCCGGATGGTTATCTCGGCACGCGCACGGCGGAGTATCGCCTCAAAGGCTGGGACGTTTGGGGCCGCAAATACGCTCTGCTCGGCACGCTCGCCTATTACGACCGCACCGGCGACGCCCCGGCCCTCGCCGCCGCCGGACGTCACCTCGACACGTTGATGGCCGAAACCGGCCCCGGCAAAATCAACATCGCCGACGTGGGCGAGCACAAAGGTCTTGCCGCTTCATCCATTCTCGAACCGACCGTGCTGCTCTACCAGCGCAGCGGCGACCCGAAATATCTGGAGTTCGCCAAATACATCGTCGGCCAGTGGAGCAAGCCTTCGCACCACGTTCCGCAATGCACCAACGGCCTGCGCCTGATCGAGGACAGCCTTGCCGGCACTGCGCCCTTCAGCATGCGCTGGAACAAAGCCTACGAAATGACCTCCTGCTACGAGGGCCTCTGCGAACTCTACCGCGTCACCGGCGAAAGCAATTATCTCAACGCCCCCATCAAACTCGCCGAGGGCGTCCTCGCCAACGAAACCACCATCGTCGGCCCCGGCACGCGCGGCGAGCATTGGTGCAACGGCCACACGAACCAGACCACCGCCGTTTTCCAGCCGATGGAAACCTGTGTCACCGCCACCTGGATGAAATTTCTCTACCAACTCGTCCGCCTCACCGGCGACGTGCGCTTCACTGATGAATTGGAACGCAATCTTTACAATGGTCTGATCGGCGCGCAGATGCCGGACGGCGACGAACTGGAACGCAATCTTTACAACGGCCTGATCGGCGCGCAGATGCCGGACGGCAGTTGGTGGGCTTACTTCAGCGGCGTCAACGGCGAGCGCGTCCCCAGCCTCATGCAGCACGACGAAGTGGGCTTGAGCTGCTGCGTCGTCAGCGGCCCGCGCGCGTTGCTGCTCACGCCGCAATGGGCGGTCATGACTTCCACCGAAGGCCCGGTGGTCAACCTCTACTTCCCCGGCACGGCGGAACTGACTTCGCCTGCCGGCCAGAAAATCACGGTGGCGCAAAAAACCGATTACCCCGTGACCGACACTGTCGAGCTTTCGCTGAAGCTCGCCAAGCCGGAAGCCTTCACGCTGTCTCTGCGCATCCCCGCATGGAGCGAGCGCACGACTTTGAAAGTCAACGGCGAGCCGGTGGCCACCAAGCCCGGCAGCTACGCGAAGATTCAGCGCACTTGGAAAAGCGGCGACCGCGTGGAACTCGTGCTCGACTTGCGCGGGCGCATCCTCGAAGCCCCGGACGGCAACGGCCAGCTCGCCGTCGTGCGCGGCCCGCTGGTGCTGTCATTGGACAATCGCTTGGCGCCAAATATCGCGACCGAAACCAAGGCGCAGCTCGACCGCAGCGCATTTCCCTTCATCGAACTCAAGCCCAACCCGAAAGCCACCGCGCGCATCGGCGCGTGGGTGGCGTTTGATGTGCCCATCACCGTTGGTGGCAAGCCGCAGTCGCTGACGATGTGTGATTTTGCCTCGGCGGGCAACGCGTGGAGCACTGCGAACCTGTATCGCACCTGGCTGCCGCAGCCGATGTGGCTCGGCAATCTCTACGACTCCGGCCAGACCTGGCAAATGCTGACGCACCAGCATTTCCGCCCCGTGCCGCCTGCCGGTCATCAGAACTAAAGATTGTTCTGAGCGGGTAGCCATACTAACATAATTTCAGCTAAATCTGGTGCTTGAATTGCTGGGTTGTGCTGATGAATGCACGCGGCCAGTTTTTTCAAAATCAAGGGGGTTAATGCCCAGAAATTTGCCAGTAGTTGCTATTTTGTGTCCCAAAGCTTGCCAGCAATGAAAAATGACATGAAGGCCGCATCGCTTGCCCGATGGTTGGGAGTGGCGGTTTTGTTCGCGGCGACTGCGGTGCAGGCCCAAACTTCCTGGAAGGGCACCAGCAGCACGTCGTGGAGCACGGCGGCCAACTGGACGGCCGGCGTGCCCACCGCCTCGGCGGATGCCATCATCGGCGACAGCAACTTCACCGGGGCAAACCAACCCAGCATCGGCTCCAGCGCGGTTTGCAAATCCCTGACCCTCGGTGCCGGCACGAAAGCTTCCACGCTGACGGTCGGTCGCGGCCTCACCGTTTCCGGCAACGTGACCATCGGCACGAACGGCACCCTTTCCCACACCACCTCCACGGCGCTGTCGTTGACGGGCAACTGGACGAACAACGGCGTTTACAGTCCGTCGGCCACCGGTCGCACCATCACCTTTAGCGGCACGGCGCAGAATCTGGCGGGCACTTCGGCCAGCACCTACCGGAAAATCACCGTCAACTCCGGCAGCACGCTCACGCTGGCGACAAATATCACGGCCAACAACACCGTGACCGTCGGCGGCACGCTTGATCCGGGCGCGGCGCCCGGGTTCACCTTGTCCGGCAGCGGCGGGCTGACCGTCAGTTCCGGCGGCAAGCTGCTCGTGCGCGCCACCACCTTCGCCGGCAATTATTCTGTCAGCGGCACGAAGACTTTGAGCGCCGGCAGCGCCGTTGATTATGCCGCCACCGGCAACCAGACCATCGCCACCAACCTCACCTATTCCACCCTGCGCATCAGCGGCAGCGGCGTCAAAACCCCCGCCGGAAACCCGCCCGCGCTCGCCTCCTCTTCCGCCGCGGCGGGCATCATTGACGTCACGGCGGCGACGCTGGACTTGGCGGCGTTCACCGCCAATCGCGGCACCAGCGTGGCCGGCGGCACCTTCAACATCGCGGCGGGGGCGATTTTGAAAATTGGCGGCACGCGTTCCTTTCCCTCCAATTACGTCACCCACGCGATTGCCCCGGCCAGCACGATTGAATATTACGGCACCAACCAGATCGTGAAGGCCGAAAGTTACGGCAACCTGATTTTGAGCAGCAGCGGCGCGGCCACCAAGACGATGCCCACCAACGCGCTGGCCATCGCCGGCAACTTCACGAGCGCGACCAACGCCCCCGGAGCGAGCGTCGCCTTCACGGCGGGCGCGGCGGTCACGGTCAGCGGCAATGTTTCCATCGGGCGCGGCACGACGTTCAGCGGCGGCGCTTTCGCCCATTCTATCGGCGGCAACTGGACGAACAACGGGACATTCACCGGCAACACGAGCACGGTCAGCATGGCCGGCGTCAACACCATCCTGTCCGGCGGCGGCACGAACAATTTCTTCAACCTCGCCCTCACCCGCTCCGGCATCACCGCCGATGCCGATACCAGCCTGAATGTGGCCGGCGATTTCAGCACCGGCGGGGCGGGCACATTCACGCACATCGCCGGCGGGGCGGGCGCGCTGACCATGAGCGGGGCGGGCAAGACCATCGGCGGCAGCGGGATTGTTTTCAGCAAGCTGATGGTTTCCGGCAGCGTCAGTTCCGCCGCTTCCTTCACGGTCGCGGATGACCTGGTGGTGAATGGTTCGCTGGCGAACAGCGCGGGGACAATCACCTTGAGCGGCACCGGCAAAAGAATCTACGGGACCGGTGCGGTTGCGCTCAACGCCTTGGCCGTTCCGGGTAGCATCACCACGACCAACAATTTGTCCCTGACCGGCAACCTGAATGTGAGCGGCAGTTTCGCCGCCACTGCCGGCATGTTGACCTTTGCCGGATCAACGACGGTCAGCGGCACGGCCGGCCTGTTCAACTCCACGTTGAACGGCACCTTGTTGCAGATGGGAGCGGGTTCGGTTCTGCAACTCGCGGGCACGACCACGCTGGCTGCGGGCACGTTCGATGTCACCAGTCAACTGCCCAACACGATTGTCTACAACAGCACCGGCAGCCAGGCCGTGTATCCGATAACTTATTATCATTTGGAAATCGCCCCCGGCGGCACCAAGACCATCGCGGGCAGCGTCACCGTGCTCGGCAACCTGACCATCGACGCCGGCGCGGTGTTCAGCGGCGGGGCCGGCGGCTACACGAACTCGGTGCGCGGCAACTGGCTGAACTACGGCACCTACACCGCCGGCAACAGCACGGTTGAGATGGCCGGCCCCTCCGATTCCACCATCACAGGCGCGACGACGTTCAACAAGCTGCGCGTGAACAAGGACAACGCCAACCTGCTGGTCAACCTCGTTACCAACAACCAGACCGTCGCCACGCTGGACATGGCGCTCGGCACGATGAACACCGGCACCAACACACTGACCATCACCGCCACCCGCACCGGCAACGGCCATGTGCTCGGCACCATTACCCGGCAGCACAGTTTCTCGGCAGGAGTGAGCTACGCGTTTGAAAGTCCTTTCACCACCATCAACTTCGCCGCCCTCGCCAGTGTGAGTTCCGTGACGATGACCATGGCCAACGGATCGGTGAGCGACTTCCCGTCCGGTGCCGCCGTCAGCCGCCAATACACCGTGAGCCTGGTTTCCGGCGGCGCCTACAATGCCACCCTCCGCGCCTATTATCGCGATGCCGAGTTGAACGGGAACGATGAGGCGACCATGGCGCTGTGGCGGAATGGCGGCAGCCTTTGGGCTTTGGCCGGCAAGACGGGCAACGACACCGTCAACAACTGGATCGAGCAGAATTCCATCACCGACCTCGCCGGGCGCTGGACCATGTCCGGCGACAGCGGCGTGGTGCGCTGGAATGGATCGGTCAGCACCGCTTGGGAAACGCCGGCCAACTGGACGGTCGTTTCCGGCACCCCCAGCCAGCCGCCTGACGCCAACGACATCGTGGAGTTGGGAACCGTCACCGCCACCTACCAGCCCACCATCACCACGGCGGCGGCGGTCAAGAGCCTTTCGTTCGGGAGCGCGCAGGCGATGACCCTGACGATGAGCCCCGGCGCGGCGTTGGCGGCCATCGGCATCCAGGCCATCGGCAACGTGGGCGGGATTTGGACCAATGACACCGACCACATCATCAACGTCGGCGCGCAGACCCTGACCGTAGGCGGCGATCTGACGTTGAGCGACGGCACCACCAACCACACCATCAATCTCATCGTCGCCACCGGCACCGTG
>JAPLTZ010000278.1:7791-14007 GCA_026397895.1 Verrucomicrobiota bacterium
CCCACATCACCTTCACCGGTGCGGGCACGCTGAATCTCGGCGGCGATTTCACTCATGCCGGCGGCCCGTTCACGGCGGGGCCGGGCACGGTCAATTACACCGGGAGCGATGCCCAGATTGTCGCCGGCGTCACCTACAACCAGCTTGTTTTCAACAAGCCTTCGGGAGTGGCCACGCTGGAATCGGCGGCCACCGTGAACGGCGATCTGACGTTGACCAACGGTGGCAACTTCCGGTTGAACGCGCCGCTGGTCGTGGCCGGCGGCGTGATGCTGCGGACGAACACCACCTTGAACCTGAACAACCAGTCCGTTTCCCTCGGCGGCGACTGGGTGTGCGACGGCGCCACGCTCGATGTCGCCAACGGCGGCGAGGTGGCGCTCAACGGCACTGGCGCGCAAACGATTTTCGGCATGTGCGCGTTCCACAATCTGGGCATCCGGAAACCCTCGGGCACGGCGACTTTGGCGGGGAACATTTCGGTGGGGCTTGATCTGGATCTGGCCGGCGGAACTCTGAATCTGTCCACCCACACCATCACCGCCAACAGTTCCGGGGCCGCTTTGATTGCTGCGGCCGGCACCACGCTGCGGACGCCGGGCAGTTTCCCCGTCGGTTTCAACACCATCGCCCTCGACCCCGCCAGCACGGTGGAATACTACGGTTCGAGCAACCAAACCGTGGCGGCGGCGACCTACGGCCAGTTGATCGTCACCAACGGCGACAGCAATCCCAAGACGCTCGCCGGCCCGATTGCCGTGACCGGAAACTTGGTCATCGGCGACAACGCCACGCTCGCCGCCAGCGCCAATTCCCTGACGCTGCTGGGCAACTGGACGAACCGCGGCGCGTTCACCGCCGGCACCGGCACCGTCATCCTCGGCGGCACGAACCAGACCGTCGCCGGCGCCACCACCTTCAACAACCTCACCATTCCCGGCAGCTACACCGTCGCCGACTGCGACATCCACATCAGCGGCGACGTCACCATTCTCGGCAGCTACGCCGCCGGCAGCGGCACCCACACCCTCGACGGCAACCTGCACAACGACGGCGTCATGTCCAGCACCGGCATCACCACCTTCACCGGCACGCGCCTGCAACTGATCGAACTCCTCACGCCCATCCAGTCCGTCTCCTCCGGCGTCGTCAACTTCAACGGCACCGTGTCGCCCGTGCTGAACTCGACCGCCTCGCCCCGGTTCGCCAACGTCAACATCAACAACACCGGCGGCGTGACCGCCAGTGTCGGTTGGACCGTTTATTTCCAGTTCAACGTCGGTGCCGGAGCGGGTTTCAACGGCAACGGCTTTGTCCACACGTTCTACGGCCCGGTGACCAACAACGGCACCATGACCGGCGGCGGCACGCTGAATTTCAGTCCCGCCGCCGACACCACCCTGGCGCTGGGCAACTTTTCCAGTTCCGGCATCGTGGTCTTCGGCGGCGCCCGGCGCATTACCCTCGCCAGCGGCGCGCTGGCGCTCGGCTCCGTGGAAATCGCCAACACCCACGCCGCCGGCCTCACGCCCGTTGCCAACTGGACGTTGGCGGGCGACCTGCTGGTGGATGGCGGCGCGGTGTTCCACGCCGGCCCCGCCCTGACCCACACGATTGCCGGCGATTTCAACAACAACGGCACGCTCGACGGCGGCACGAGCCTGATGGTGTTCAATGGCACGAGCGAAATCACCGGCGGGGGCGCGACCGTCTTCAACCACCTGCTGGTCAGCGGCAGTCTGACCAACCTCGCGGATATTTCGGTGACCGGCAGCTTCACCAACAACGGCGCGTTTGACGCCTCGGGAGCGAACGTCTCCTTCACCGGCAGTTCGCCGTCGTTCATCGCCGGCAGCACGACGCCGACCAGCATTGACTCGCTCGTCATCGCGAAAAATTCCAGCACCAACACCGTCACGCTCGCGGTGAATGTCGCCAATCTCACGTCCCTCACCGTTTCCAGCGGCGTGTTCGACACCTCGGCTTACACCGTGAGCGAAGACGCCGTGAACACCGGCGCTTTGTCCGTGAATTCCGGCAGCACACTGCGGCTCGGCGGCAGCAGTTCCTTCCCCACCTTCACCGGCGGCGCCACGCTGAATTCTGGCAGCACGGTGGAATACTCCGGCGGCGCCCAGACCGTCGCGGCGCAGACCTACGCCAACCTCAAGCTCAGCGGCAGCGGCAACAAGACCCTCGGCTCGGCCATCACCATCAACGGCAACGTGGACATCGGCGGCACCGCCAAATTCAACCTCACCAACAACCGCAACAGCACCGTCGGCTCGCTCTCCTACGCTGGCGTCCTCCAGCCGCAGAACAACACCTACGGCTCCACCAGTTCCTCGGCGGCCAGCAAGACCGACACGTATTTCCAAGGCAACGGCATGTTGACCGTCGGCAGCATCCTCATGGATCACTTCGCCGTGACCGTCTCCGGCACGCCGATCGCCAAGAGCTCGTTCACCATCGCCATCACCGCGCAGGACGCCAACGACAACACCGTGCCCACCTTCACCAATCTGGTGGGCATGACCGAAACCGGCAACGGTGCCGGCGGCACCGTCTCGCCGACAAATTCCGCCACCTTCACCGCCGGCGTGCTGGCGAGCCAGAGCGTGACGCTGTCCAAAGCCGGCGCGTTGGTGACCATCAGCGTGACCGGCACCAACGCCGGCACCAACTACACCGGCGTGAGCGACCCCTTCACCGTCAACCCTGCGACGCCGGATTTGAGCTGGGCGACGCCGACAAACATCGTTTACGGCACCGCGCTGGGCACGAACCAGAACAACGCCACCTCGTCCCTGCCCGGAACGTTTGCCTACAACCCCACGAACGGCACCGTGCTGCCGGCGGGCACAAACACGTTGCGCGTCACGTTCACGCCCACCGACACGGATTACTCGAACCGCACCATGACCGTGTCGCTGGTCGTGACGCCCGCGCCGCTCGGCATCACGGCGAACAGCACGAACCGGATTTACGGCGTGACCAATCCGGCGTTCACCTACACCGCCAGCGGCTTCGTGAACGGCGATACCGCGAGCGTTCTGACCGGCGCACCAGTGTTGACGACCAGCGTGACGACCAACAGCCCGGTGGGAAATTACGTCATCACCAACACGGCGGGAACTTTGACCGCGACGAACTACACCCTCACTTTCACCAACGGCACGCTCACCGTGAATCCGCGCCCCGTGGCCTTGGCCGGCAGCCGCGCCTACGACGGCACCACCAACGCGGCGTATTCACTCCTCACGGTGACGAACATCTTTGGCAGCGACAACCTCACGCTCACCTCCGGCACCGTCGGACTCGCCAGCCCCAACGTCGGCGCGCGCGCCATCACGTCCTTCGGCGCGTTGGTTCTCGGCGGCACCGCAGCGACCAACTACACCGTCACCGGCGCGACCGGCAGCGTGACCCTCACCAACACGCCGCTCACCATCACCGCGAACAACGACAGCAAAATTTACGGCTCGGTGAAAACCTACGGTGCCGGCTCCACGGCCTTCGCGAGCGGCGGCCTGCGCAACGGCGAGACCATCGGCAGCGTCACCATCACGGCGGGCGGCGGCACCGCCGCGAACGCCCCGGCGGGCAACTACACCCTCACGCCGAGCGCGGCGACCGGCGGCACGTTCGCGACGACAAATTATTCCATCACCTACGTCAACGGCACGCTCACGGTCATCCCGCTGAACGTCGCCCCCGGCTTCACCAAGGGCACGAACGTCGTTGTCCCGATGAACGCCAGCCCGCAGACCATCGCCGGCTGGGCGAGCAACATCAGCGCCGGGCCGACCAACGAATCCGCACAGACGCTCGTGTTCAACGTCTCCAGCGACAACCCCGCGCTGTTCTCCGTGCCGCCCGCCATCGGCACGAACGGCACGCTGACCTTCACCCTGGCGACGGGATTGGGCGGCATCGCCACCGTCACCGTGAACCTTCAGGACAGCGGCGGCACGGTCAACGGCGGCGTGGACACCAGCGCGAACCAGACCTTCACGATCTTGGTCGCGGCCTACAGCATCGGCAACCGCGTCTTCGCGGACCCGGACAACGACGGCGCGCGAGGGTGGGACTACGGCGAAACCGGCATCGGCGGCGTGCGAATGCTGCTCTTCACCAACAGTGCCGGCAATCCCTCCGGCGGCATCCTCGCCGCGATAGACACGGATTCCTCCGGCAACTACCGGTTCGACAACCTGCCGCCCGGCTCGTATGTCGTGGTGGCGGATCAACCTTCCTCTTCCAGTCTGACCGGCTACGCCAGCAGCACGGGCAACAGCACCGACCTGACGCTCATCGGCCAGTTGAAAGACCACGGTCTCGACACGCCCGTGACCATCTTGAACCAGGTGACCAACGGCATCGCCGGCGTGCCCGTCACGGTCGGATACGGCTTGCAGCCGACCAACGAAGTCGTCGGCAACGCGCCGGGCATGGGCCGCAACGGCCCCTGCGGCGACGCCTACGACAACCTCGTCGTGGACTTCAGCTTCACGCCCACCCACAGCCTCGGCAACCGCGTGTTCCTCGACGACGGCACCGGCGGCGGCACGGCCAACAACGGCATTCAGGACGGCACCGAGCCGGGCATCGCGAACGTGGCGGTGAAACTTTTTGCGGCGGATGTTTCCGGCAATCCGACCGGCGCGGAACTCGCCAGCACCAACACCGACGCCAGCGGCTATTACCGTTTCGACAACTTGGT
Organism: Verrucomicrobiota bacterium; assembly: GCA_026397895.1. Taxonomy (GTDB): domain Bacteria; phylum Verrucomicrobiota; class Verrucomicrobiia; order Limisphaerales; family JAFMIX01; genus JAFMIX01. The sequence continues at coordinate 12,515 of JAPLTZ010000278.1, forward strand.
GGCCGCAGCCTACGTCGTGGTCGTGGATCAAAATAATTCGGCGAACCTCTCCGGCCTCGTGACCAGCACCGGCGCGAGCGCGGACCTGACCGCCACCGGTGACGCGAAAGATCACGGCAAGGACGCCCCGGTGACGGTGCTGGGCTCTGTGACCAACGGCATCGCCAGCTCCGCCGTCACGCTGGGCGTGGGCCTGCAACCGACCAGCGAAGCCACCGCCAGCGGCGCGGGCGCGAACGGATCGAACGGCGACGCCAGCGACAACCTCGCTGTGGATTTCGGCTTCGCGCCCGCCTACAGCCTCGGCAACCGCGTGTTCCTCGACGACGGCGCGGGCGGCGGCACGGCCAACAACGGCATTCAGGACGGCAGCGAGCCGGGCATCGCGGATGTGAATCTCCATTTGTATGCCGCCGACATGTCCGGCAACCCGACCGGTTCAATCCTGATGGAAACCGACACGGATAGCGGCGGTTATTACCGCTTCGACGCCGTTCCCGCCGGGACGTATGTCGTGGTGATTGATCCCGTCGCGTCGGCCTCGGTTTTGAACGGCTTGCAGGCCAGCGCGGTTTCCAACACCGACAACACGCTCACCGGCGATGCTCACAGTCACGGCCAAGGCACACCGCTTGGCACCGGTTCGGTTCTGCCCGGCGGCATCGCGGGCAACGCCATCACGGTCGGCGCGGGATCGCAGCCCACGGGCGAGGCCAACGGCGCCGGCGCGGGCGCGAACGGCCCCACCGGCGACGCCGGCGACAATGGCGAAATCGCCTTGCCGGTCGAGAAGATGCACGCGCGAGCCGAGTGACAGGGTCATGGCTTGGGGCAGCTTCATCGAGGGGCCGGGATAGGCGAAACTGCGAACGGCATTGACCCTGTGGCTTGCCTGGGGCGAGGGAGCAGAAAGGCGCTTGGCGGGCAGGTAGCCGACATAGCCGTCAGAGGCGAGCTGGCACCAGGCCCAGCCCTCGGCCAGTTCGAACACGCTGACACGTTCGCCGCACAGGGCCTCCGTGTCGAGGGGCGCATCCTTGCGCGGCTCGCGATGCAGCGGCGCGGTGTGCGTGATCACCTGCATGGCCTCGCCGGCAACGAAGCGCTCGGCCTCGACGCGGCCCTTCAGGGCGAGGTCGGCGAGATCGGGGCGAAAGGCATGCAGGCGGCGATCGAGGGTTGTCATCAGCGGCTCAGATCCTTGAGGTGGGTGACGATCAGACCGGCGAGATGGTCCACGGCCTGGGCGCCGGCCACCGTCCGTTTGATGATGACATTGCGGCGATCGAGCGGGTCACGCTCGCGGGTGACCAGGCCAAGCTTGCCCATGGTGTCGAGCGCGCGCGTGATGACCGGTTTGGTGACCGCCAGACGCTCGGCAAGGCCGCGAACGGTATGTGGCGGCAAATCCAGATAGATGATCAGCAGGATGGCAAACTGGCGCGAGGACAGATCCGGGGCGCCGGCGCGGACCAGCGAGAGATTGACGTCGC
>JAPLTZ010000450.1 GCA_026397895.1 Verrucomicrobiota bacterium
ATTTTCAGCATCATCCTTAACGCAACCAAAGCGAAGGCAAAAAGAAAGGCTTGGGACGTTATTTCCGCCCGTTGTGTTGACCGTGAATTGAGAAAAATTGTGTCCGTGAACAACGATAATTCTGTGTCTGTGCAATGGGCGTGGCGGGTGGTTTGTGAATTCAATTACGAAGGGCGGCATTATCGGGCAACACCCAAGATTCACTGGAGCGATGCCGGACAAAGCGAATCGCCTTTTTGGTCAGAAGAAAAAGCCAAACTGTTCCTTGAAAAAAGCATTTTCCTCAGCGGCGAGTGCAAGCTGCGCGTCAACCCAACCGATCCCCTCGAAACCGAGTTGGTCAGATAAAATGCCGGTCAGACCGTGATTGCCTTGCCCCGCCCGGATTCGGTATAACGCGGCATGGTTGAATCCTCCCCCGCCCCCCGCCCCGCGGCGGACTGGCTTTCGCCGGGGCGGTTCGCGGCGTTGCTCGCGCTGTTCATCGTGGCGGCGTGGCCGCAGGTGATTCTCGGCCTGCAGACCTTCGTCTATCGCGACTTCGGCTACTTCACCTGGCCCGTGGCGCAGTTCCAGCGCGACTGTTTCTGGCGCGGCGAACTGCCGATGTGGAATCCGCTCAACTGCTCCGGCATCCCGTTCCTCGCGCAATGGAACACCGCCGCGCTGTATCCGCCCGCGCTGTTCTACCTGCTGCTGCCGCTGTCGTGGTCGCTCGGCGTTTTCCAACTGCTCCACCTCCTGCTCGGCGGCGTGGGGATGTTCCTGCTCGCGCGCCGGTGGACGGGCAGCGCCTTCGCCGCCGCGTTCGCGGGCGTGGCGTTCGCCTTCAACGGCCTTTCGCAGAACTCGCTGATGTGGGTGAGCAACCTCGCCGCGCTGATGTGGATGCCGTGGGTGCTGTGGCTCGGCGAACGGGCCTGGCGCGAAGGCCGCAAAACCCTCGTGCTCGCCGCGCTCGTCGCCGCCACGCAGATGCTCGCCGGCGCGCCGGAAATCATCGCGCTCACGTGGCTGCTGCTCGCGCTGCTGCTGGCGACGGCGTGGCGCTTGCCCGCGCGCTGGCTGTTCGGCCGCCGCTTCGCCGCGCTCGCCCTGCTCGTCGCCGGACTGTGCGCCGTGCAACTGCTGCCGTTCCTCGACCTGCTCGCGCACTCGCACCGCGATGAACATTTCCCCGGCTCGTCGTGGGCGATGCCGGTGAGCGGCTGGGCGAATTTCCTCCTGCCGCTGTTCCGCGCGCACGAGTCCTACCACGGCGTCTTTCTCCAGAACGGCCAGGGCTGGACCTCCTCCTACTACGTCGGCGTCGCCACCGTCGCGCTCGCGCTGCTGGCGGCGGCGCGGCGGCGCGCGTGGCCGCTGGCCGCGCTGGCGCTGCTCGGCGGCTGGCTCGCGCTCGGCGATGCCGGCGGGCTTTACCGCTGGCTGCACGAACACGTCCCCGGCATGGCGTTCATGCGCTACCCGATCAAATTCATCGTGCTGCCCGTGTTCCTGCTGCCGCTGCTCGCGGCGTTCGCGCTGGCGGAAAATTCCCCGACGGGAAAAACTTCGCGCAAACTCGGCGCGTGGCTTGGCGTGGTGGCGGTGCTGGCGGGAATCGTCTGGTTCGCGGCGCGGCATCCGGCCACGGGCGAAGTCTGGCCCGCGCTCTGGCGCAACGCCCTCGCCCGCGCCGCACTGTTCACCGGCATCTTCGCGGGCGTGGCGATGGCGGAAAAAATTTCGTCCCGCGAATGGCGGACGCGCTGGCAACTGGCCGTGCTCGCGCTGTTGTGGCTGGATTTGCTGACGCACGCGCCGCGCGCCAAGACGATCAACGCCGACGCCTACTCGCCGGCGCAGCAGCGGGATGCCGA
>JAPLTZ010000232.1 GCA_026397895.1 Verrucomicrobiota bacterium
GCATCGCCGAAATGCTGCCCGCCCTGTTCCGCGTCGTCGCGGATTCGGAGGCCATCACCGTGGTGCTGTTCACGGACGGTTTCGAGCCGGTGCAAGGCACGCCGTTCGATGCGGTCATCAACCGTGTGTTCGCCGAGCATCGCGCCGAACTTCGCAAGGCACATGTGCCGTTCGTCAGCGTGCTGCAGGCGCGCGGCGGGAAAATCATCCATTGCACCATGCACTCCGCCGCCGGGCCGGTGACCATTCCCGCGCCGCCGACGCCCAAGCCCGCGCCGGTGGTGGTCGTGCCGCCCAAACTCGCCGCCCCGCCAGTGCCGCTCAAGACCAACCCGCCGCTGATCCTTGATTATTCCAAACCGGCCACGAATGCGGCCCGCCCGGTGCCCAAAAAATTGGCCGGGCCGGTTCTCGCCGTCAAACCACCCGCTCCGGTGACGACGGCGGCGGTTGTGGAAGTGGCGAGGGAATTGCCGCCGAACACGAGTGACACAAATGGGCGAAGCCAACCGGTGCCGGCAAATTTCAATCCGCCCGTGCCGCCGCCGGTCGTCAAGGTGGCGACCGCGCCGGTGGCGGTCCAGCCGGCCGGCACGACTGCGGTTGCGGCAACGCCGGTGCCGGAGGATTTGCCAACGCCCGGCAAGGTAGCCGGGGATTCAGCGGGGAACGGCTGGTTGTGGCTGGCCAGCGGGTTGGCGGGAATGATGATGGTGCTGGCCTGGCTGATTTTGCGCGCGCGGGGACAGCGGCAGTCGAGCGCGATCACCGAGTCCATCGAGCGGCGGAAGCGGTAGGTGTTTTTGATTGTTCAACCGCCAACCTTTCATTAGCGTGCTGACCATTCCATGAAGATTTGTGCGGGACAAACTGTATTGTTGACCGGGGCGACCGGCGGTTTGGGCACGTTCATCACGCATGCGCTGGCGGAGCAGGGCGTGAAGCTGGCGCTGATGGCGTATCCGGGGGCGGAACTGGCGGAGTTGCAGGCGGCGGTGGAACGCAAGGGGGCGAAGGTCATTTCGTTTCCCTACGATGTCCGCAACGCGGCGCAGCGCCGGGACATCCTTGACCAGGTGCACCGGCAGTTTGGCGAAATCGACATTCTCATCAACAATGCGGGCATTGAATTCACCTCGGCCTACCACGATCTGACGGAGGAAAACATCCGCGACATCATCGCGGTGAATCTGGAAGGGCCGATGATTCTGACGCGGCTGGTGCTGCCGGAAATGTTGCGGCGCGGGCGCGGCCACATCGTGAACATGGCGTCGCTGGCGGGCAAGGCGGGGCCGGCGTTTCAAGAGCCGTATGCGGCGACGAAGGCGGGCTTGATCGCTTTCACCTCGTCGCTGCGCGGGACGTATCGGCCGGACGGCGTGAGTGCGTCGGTGATTGTGCCGGGATTTGTGGAGGCGGGAATTTACGCGAAGCTGAAAGCGCGCAGCGGCATGGCCGCGCCCGCATTGCTGGGAACGTCATCGCCGGAAACGGTGGCGCGCGCAGTGCTTCGCGCCATCGAGCAGGATTTGCCGGAGGTCATCGTCAACTCGGTGCCGGTGCGGCCGCTGCTGGCATTCACGGCGCTGTTTCCGGCAGCCGGCGAATGGCTCGGCGGCAAGGTCGGCGCGAATGATTTTTTTCGGCGGGTAGTTCAGGCGCAGAAACAGCAATAAACCCATGACAGCAAAACCATCAAACAACATGAAAACCAACCTGCAGAAGAGTGTTAAAATATTTGGCGCCGCGATTTTCGGGCTCTTGCCCATGACGGCGCTGGCGACCGGGTTTCGGATGCCGGATCAAGATGCGTTTGCCACCGCGCGCGGCGAGGCGTTTGCCGCCACGGCGGACAATGCGTCGGCCATCTATTACAACCCCGCCGGCATCACACAACTGCAGGGGCAGAATTTTCGCGGCGGCATCTACGCGATCGATCTGGAGCCGACCTTCAAATCCACCTCGGGCATCAATGCCGGCAGCAGCTATCACAACCACGACAAATACCATGCCGTTCCCAGTTTGTTTTATGCCTACACCAAACCGGACGCCAAGTGGAGCATTGGACTTGGCTTGTATTCGCCTTTTGGGTTGGGGGTGAAATGGGGACAGGATACCGGCTTCCGCACTTTGGGCACCGAGGCGGCGATAACGGTGATGAAGCTCAATCCGGTCGTGGCGTATAAATTGACGCCCACGCTTTCGATTGCGGGCGGGGTGGCTTTGGATTTCGGCATGGCAGATTTGCGGCAGGGGTTGGTTTTCCCGACGCCGACGGACGGATTCCGATTTGACGGCGACGGGTGGGGCGTGAGTTACAATTTTGGGCTGCTCTGGCAGGCGCACGAGAAGCTGAACATCGGGCTGACATTTCGCAGTGGCAGCACCATAAATTTGAGAGGGCACACCGAAGATTTTGGGCTGACCGCACTGCCGGAACGCACCTCGGCCAACGCGGATTTAACCCTGCCGCTCTCGGCGGTTTTCGCAATTTCTTACCGGCCCACGCCCAAGTGGAATATTGAGTTCGATGCGGACTACACGGACTGGGAAAATCTGAAGACGCTCACGATCCATCAGGCGCAACCAACGGCTTTGGGGCAGGATTTGCCGTTCGTTTTCAACTGGCAGTCGAGCTGGTATTACGAGTTTGGCGTGACCCGGTATCTGGACAACGGCTGGCACGTGAGCGCCGGCTATATCTTCAATGAAAACTCCGTTCCGGACGCCCATTACTCCACGCAGACGGCGGACTTGGACCGGCATTTCTTCAGCGTGGGCGTGGGCCACAAGGGCAAGAGCTTGGATTTTGATATCGCCTACCAGTTCGGCTATGGTCCGACCCGGACGGTTGCGGGCAGCGCGCCGTCGTTGGGCGGCCAGGCTGCGGATGGGCGTTACAGCTTCATCAGCCACGCGGTTTCCATCTCGTGCGGCTGGCATTTCTGAAATGCAACTGGACGCCGAAGTGAAGTTTAATGGCAGCAAAGCGGTGTGAATTATGACGAAGGCCTCGATTTACAATCGTTCCCAGTTGGAAAAGATGTTCCTGCCGGTCGGCCAGATGTTGCAGCTCGACCGGGTCACGAATGTTGATGCGGAGCATGTCGTCTGCGAACTGGACTTGGCGGAGCATTGGGTTTTTCCCCTGCACTTTCCGGCCGACCCCATCTTTCCCGGCACGCTGCTCATTGAGGCGGCGGGTCAGGCGATCGCGGTCTGGGCCTGGCACAACGGTCTGCGCGGGCGGCCGCGCCTGATCAGGAACAGCGCGCATTTCGACAAGCCGGTTTTGCTGGAGCACGGCACGGTGACGCTGGTGGCTTCGGTGAAGCGGCGGCGGCAGACCATCTGCATCGGCGAGGTGAATGTTTTTGCCGGGCAGCAGCAGGTGGCGGAAATCCAGGCGATGCTCATCATCATTTCGCAACTGGATCTGGCGCTGGGCATGGAAGCCTTGGCCGGGCAGAATGCCGCCAAGTGACGCATTGCTAATGGCGGATTTGTATTTATGGAAAGCAAAACCACTCCGACGATTTCCGGCGACAAGGAAAGTTACGTTGTCTGGCAGGGCGGCCAACAGCAGGAAGTCCGGGCGGTGCTGGCGCGGCTGACCCGCTTCCAGGCGGTGTTTGAAATATATTCGCCGACGGTGGTCTTGCGCATGTCGGAGGTGCTGCCGGACTTCAAAATCATCCTGCGGGGTCGTCCGGCGTATGCCGAAAAGGTGGCGGTCAGCAATCTGGTGAATTCCGGGACGGCCCTGGTTTGCGAGGTGACCTTGGGCGATGGCTGGCTGGATTTTGGTGCCGGCGCGCCGGAGGGAAAGAAGGCTTCCCTGCCCGACCAGTTCGGGGATTTTCTGCGGGGCTGGCAAAAGAACTACCAGGTTTTGCCGGAGTTCAAGGTGGCGGTGGCGGACATGCAGACGCTGTTCGGCGACATGCGCCTCTGGCTGGATCAGGTGGAATTGTCCTTGCGGGCCGCGACAAACGGCGACTTCGTGAAGGTCGAGCGGGAAGCGGTGCATGAGCTGACCGGGCAGATTTTGCCGGCCATTGATTCGCTGGGCGACCGGTTCGAGGACATCGCGACGAAGCTGGACGCCGGCGCGCGCGCGGCGCACATCTATTTTACCCGGCGGCAGCTTCACTCGCTGCTGCTGTGTTCGCCGTTCGCCAGCCGCACGTATCACAAGCCGCTCGGTTACGCGGGCGATTATGAGATGGTGAACATGATCGTGCGCGACCCGTATGAGGGCGGCTCGCTGTTTGCCAAGGTGATCAACGCGTGGTTTCTGAACCAGCTTCCGGCGCAGGCGCACCGCAATCGCATCAAAATCCTCAAGCACCGGCTGGTTATGGAATCGGCGCGCATGGCACGGTCCGGGCGCAAGGCGCAGATTTTCAACCTCGGCTGCGGGCCGGCGGGCGAGGTGCAGGCGTTCCTGAAGGAGGAAGTCGTGTGCGAGAACGCGGATTTCACGTTGCTGGATTTCAACGAGGAGACCATCAAAAACACCAGCGCCCTCCTGCACAACATCCGCCGGCACTGCCAGCGGAACACCCCGATCCAGATGGTGCAGCGGTCGGTGCAGCAGATTTTGAAGGAGGCCGCCAAGCCCATGCCGAGCAAGGCGGATGGCAAATATGATTTCCTGTATTGCGCCGGCCTGTTCGACTACCTGCCCGACCGGGTCTGCAAACAGTTGATGAATGTCTTTTACCAATGGCTCGCTCCCGGCGGCCTGCTGCTCGTGACCAATGTGGACGGCACGCGGCCGTTTCACAACAAGCTGGAATTCATCCTCGATTGGAATCTGCTGTATCGGAACGGCCGGCAAATGCTGGCGCTCCGTCCCGACGGCGCGGCGGAAGACATCTGCAAGGTGGTGGCCGACGATACGGCGGTGAACGTGTTTCTCGAAATCCGAAAGCCCGAAAATGCCTGACTTGGAATTTACCGACCATGAGGAAATCCAGAAGGCGTATCTGGAATGGGATCGTGCTGCGACCATCACGAATTTCCGCATGGCCTGCTATCTCGGCGTCGTGCTGATGCCGGCGGGGACTTTGCTGGATCACTTCGTTTATCCCGCGTGGCAGGCGGAATTCTTTAAAGCCCGCCTGCTGTCGGCGATGTTGATCATCGGCTGGCTGGGCTTGTTGGTCACGACGTTTGCCCGGAAACATTGTCGCTGGCTGGGAGTGGCGCTGGCGCTGTTGCCGTCGTCGTTCATGGCCTACATGATCTACCGCACGGAAGGCGCGGCCTCGCCCTACTACGCCGGCCTCAACCTCGTCGTGCTGGTCGTGGGCTTCGTGATGCACTGGACGTTCCTGGAGAGTCTGCTGGCGGTCAGTCTGGTGCTGTTGATGTATGTCGCGGCCTGTTTCGGCAACGGCCCCATAAAAGTCCCCGGCGTTTTTTTCAACAACCTGTA
>JAPLTZ010000157.1:0-408 GCA_026397895.1 Verrucomicrobiota bacterium
CCCGGCCAGACGCTCGAACTCGCCGCCGAAATTGATAGCGTGGACACCGAAGCCGTCTCCTACCACGGCACCGCCAGCGTCAACGGCACGCCCGTCTTGCGCCTCCACAACTGCGTCGGCCCGATGCTGCCCCTCGCCGACTTCGACGACCCGCAAGCCATCCGCGACCGCTACGCCCTGCTCTGCGGCGCGGGCGCGACGCCCGGCGCGTTCGGCGGCACGCCCGCGTTGACGCTGGAAAATCCCGCCGGCGAACCCGGCCAATCCGTCCGCGCCACACTGCAAGTCCCCACCGACGCGCCGTTCTTCGGCGATCATTTCCCGCGCAAACCCGTTTTCCCCGGCAGCCTGCTCATGCAGTTCAACCTGCAACTCGTCGCCCGGCTCGCCGCGCAACTACCGCCGCCC
>JAPLTZ010000157.1:434-5678 GCA_026397895.1 Verrucomicrobiota bacterium
GGCGCGACCGGCTGGAAACTCCAGCACGTTTCCGACATGAAACTCCGCGCCTTCATCCCGCCCGGCGAACTGCTCGAACTCGAAGTCAAACTCACCGGCATCGAAGGCAACACCGCCAACATCAGCGTGGAATCTCGCCGCAACAAACGCCCCGTCGGCGCGGCGCAAGTCGCGCTCGTGGCGGTTTAATCTGGGAGGGTCGGCATGTTGCCGACCCAAATCCAAATCAGGGACGGCGACACGCCGTCCTTCCCGGCAATCTTAGGCTTTCCTAGCGGCGTTTCTTGCGCCATCGTTTCCGGCGCATGAAGCAGAAACGTCGCATCGCCATCACCGGCATCGGCATGGTCACGCCCGTCGGCAACGACGCGCCCACCACCTGGGCGGCGTTGCGCGCCGGCAGGAGCGGCCTTGGCAAAATCCGGCACTTCGACGCCAGCGGCTTTCCCGTCCGCATCGGCGCGGAAGTGAAAAATTTTGAGCTGCCCGCCGCCATTGCCAACTCCAAACACGTCAAGTTCGCGGCGCGCTCCCATCGCTTCGCGCTCGCCGCCGCCGAGGAAGCGCTGGCCGACGCCGGCATCCGTCCGCAATCCGATAACTCCCACCGCTGGGGCTTCTGCGTGGGCGCGGGCATGATGGGCATGGATTATTCCGACATCGAAACCACCCACCGCTCCTGCGCCAACGCCGACGGCGAATTCCAGCCCGACGGCCTGTTCGATCCGAAATATCCCGCCGACCCCGTCACGTTCTGCCGCTCGCAGACGAACGCCGGGCTCGCACTGCTCGTTCAGCAGTTCGGCATCCGCGGCTACGCCACCGCCGTCCACACCGCCTGCGCGAGCGGCGGCCAGGCCATCGGCACCGCGCTCAAGGCCATGCGCCGCGGCCACGCCGATTACATGCTCGCCGGCGGTTTCGACTCGATGCTGAATCCCATCGGCCTCTCCTCGTTCTGCCTGCTCGGCGCGCTCTGCGCCGACAACGACACGCCGGAAAAGGCCAGCCGCCCGTTCGACGCCACCCGCGCCGGCTTCGTCCTCGGCGAAGGCGCGGGCTTCCTCGTCCTCGAAGACTGGGACGCGGCCAAGAAGCGCGGCGCGAAAATCTACGCCGAACTCGCCGGCGATGGAAATTCCTGCAGCAGCTACCGCATCACCGATTCGCCGCCCAACGGCGACGGGCCCATCCAAGCCATCCAGCAGGCGCTCGCCGATGCTGGCGCGCGGCCCGAGGACATTGATTACGTGAACGCCCACGGCACTTCCACGATGATGAACGACCGCAGCGAATGCGCCGCCCTGCGCGGCGTCTTCGGCGACGACATCCAGCGCGTGGCCGTGAGTTCCACCAAGAGCTGCATGGGGCATCTCATCGCGGCGGCGGGCGCGGTCGAAGCCGGTGTCTGCGCGCTGGCCATCCGCGACGGCATCGCGCCCGTCAACGCCAACCACGAAAATCCCGATCCCGACTGCAACGTGAACATCGTCCGCGGCCAATCGCGCCCGCTGAAAATCCGCACCGCCCTCTCCAACTCGCTGGGCTTCGGCGGCTCGAACAGCTCGCTGGTTTTCCGGCATCCCGACGAGGTGAAAGCATGAACCCGCATCTTGCAACCGGTTTGACCTTCGTAATCTTACTCTTAATCCTAATCCTAATCCCTGCCCCGAAAACGGAAACGGCGAGATTACGAGCAGGATTACGATTAGGATTAGGACGCCTGCCAAAACCCGCACGCTTGCCCGTGCTCAATGGCTGCGTTTCTTGGGAGGCTTTTTCATGAGCACCAAAACTTCCATCGCCATCACCGGCTGCGGAGCGGTCTGCGGCGCGGGCCTGGGCACCGACGAAATCTGGAGCGCCATCCTCGCCGGCAAATCCGCCGTCGGCCCCATCGAACAATGGGACGCCGCGAACTGGCCCGTGAAGATTTCCGCCGAAGTCCGCAACGTGGACAACCGCACGCTCGTGGAGGACCGCAAGCTGCACAAGATGATTTCGCGCACCGACATGTTCGGCCTCTGCGCCGCGCACCAGGCCGTGCAGCAGTCCGGCCTGCTCACCCACCGCGACACGCTCGCCGACGACGCGAAGACGAAATTCAACGACCGCACAGATCGGAAGAGCGTCGTAACCCGATGTGGCTGTTGAAAAATCTGCCGAACAACGTCCTCTGCCACGTCGGCATCCGCTACAACTTCAAAGGCACGAACGCCTGCATCACCAACCAATGCGTCGGCGGCGTCATGGCCGTGGCCGAAGCCGCCGCCGCGCTGCGCTACGACGAGGCCGAGCGCGCCAGCGTCACCGCGCACGACACGCCGTTCGAGCCCGAGACCGTCGCCGGCTACCACAAGCTCGGTCTGCTCGCGCGCGAGGCGCTGCGGCCATTCGACCGCGACCGCTCCGGCACCGTCTTCGGCGAAGGTGCGGCGTCCGTCGTCCTGGAAAAAACTTCCGAGGCGAATGCGCGCGGTGCAACCATCCTCGGCGAATTTCTCGGCAGCGGCTGCGTCACGGAAGCCGCCGGCATCCTCGACCTCCGCCCTGACGGCGATGGCGTGAGCCGCGCCATCGAACTCGCGCTTGCCGATGCCGGCCTCACCGCCGGCGACGTCGGCATGATCGTCGCCCACGGCAACGCCACGCGCGCCTCGGACGCCTCCGAAGCGGCGGGCATCCTCCGCGTGTTCGGGAATAACGCACCGCCCGTCACCGGCTTCAAGTGGGCGGTCGGCCACCTCATCGCCGCGAGCGGCGCGCTCGACCTCGTGCTGGCACTGCACGCGCTGCGCGAGAAAATTGTTCCCGGCATCGCAACCTTGAGCACCGTTGACCCGGAGTTTGCCGCCCTGCCCGTCTCGGCCCAACCGCAGAGACCGCGCAGCAACGTGGCGCTCATCATCTGCCGCGGCTTCGGCGGCATGAACGTGGCGCTGCTCGTGCGCGCCTGACGGTTATGCAGGCGGATGCTCCATCCTCCTCCCGCTGCGGTCTCGACACCGTCGAGATTCCGCGCATGGAAAAATTCCTCGCCGGCACGCCACCCGACCAGCTCGCGAAACTTTTCTCCGCCACCGAACTTGCCGATGCCGGCAACGGCCCGCGCCGCGTCGAGAGCCTCGCCGCGCGGTTCGCGGCGAAGGAAGCGTGCTGCAAACTTTTCCCGCGCGAGACGGCGCTGGGCACGCTCCAGCCGCACGATTTCTCCGTCCGCCGCAATGCCTACGGCGCGCCGGAGATCGAGTTGAGCGCGAATGCGTGCGCCGTGCTGGACCGGCATCGCATCGAGAAGTTACAGGTTTCGCTAACACACACAGCAGCCAGCGCCTCAGCGGTGGCGCTGGCCGAGCCGGCGCGGCTGGACGTGCCGTGGTTCGGCAAATGGTGTTATTACCTGCTCCCGTTCCGTCGCGGCGTGGCGATGGGGAATCTGCGCCGCGTGTTCGGCGACGTTCTTCCGGAAACGGAAATCGTGCGGCTGGCGCAAGCTTACTACGGCCATTACCTCCGCTGCCTGATGGAGTTCGTGAAGCTGCCGCTGATGTCGCCGGCGCGGAAAAAGAAGTTCATCCGCGTGGAGAACATGGAGTCGCCCATCGAAGCACACAAAAAAGGCAAGGGCCTGATTCTGCTCACGGGACATTTCGGCAACTGGGAGGTCTCGACGGTGGCGGGCATCGGACAATTCCCGCAGTTCAAGGGTCTGTTCCATTTCGTGCGCCGCCCGCTGAAGCCGCAACTGCTGAATAATCTTGTGACACGCCGTTTTCGCAAGGCCGGTTTCGGCACGATCGCCAAGCGCGGTTCGCTCGACCAGATTCTCGACCTGCTCGCCGGCGGCGCGATCGTGGTTTACGTCTTCGACCAGCACGCGAGCGGCAAGGAAGGTGTGGCGGTGGATTTCTTTGGGCACCCGGCAAACACCTTCAAGAGTCCCGCGCTCATCGCGATGAGCAGCGGCGCGCCGGTGATTCCGGCTTCAAGCTGGCGCGAGCCGGACGGCACGCATGTGCTGCGCTTTGAAGACCCGCTGGAATTCGCCGAGTCCGAGAGCGGCGGCGAAGCCATCCGGGCGAACACGCGCGCCCTCAACGCCGCCATCGAACGCATGCTGCTGCGGCATCCCGAGCAATGGATCTGGATGCACAAGCGGTGGAAACCACGCTGAACTGACTTGTGAAACCGATTCGACTGACCCGATTCGCCGGCGTCGCGCTGGCGGTGCTGCTGTTCGCCGCCCGCGCCGGGGCGCAGCCGGATGCCGCGGCTGTCGCGGCGAAGCTGGATTCGCTCCAACCGGTTCTCGCGAAGGAACTGACTGCGGACTTGCAGCGCAACACATCCCAGAGTTGACCGCGAAAAACTTCGATGCCGGCCAGACCGGGCGCGAAAAAAACAGGCTCGCCGACTTCGCCGTCGTCTGCGGCACGAACACCATCGAGATTTCCGTCAAGGCGGCGCGCAAGTCGGGAAACCCGGAGAACGACATGGGCACGTTCCACGATCATCCCACGCGCGAAAAGCTGTTTGCCGCGTCCTTCACGGTCTGGGTGCGCTATGACGATTCGACCAAAGACGCCATCCGCTGCGACCGCGTGTTCTTCGACCGCACCTGGCGTTTCGTCGGCAAATCCACACTGGTGGACGGCGTGAAGTATCGCAAGAAGGATGGCAACATGCGGCCCAAGCCATGGGCGATGTTCGATGCGGGCGAGACATTCTGGAAAACCGAGGCGGAGTTCGAGGCGGCAGTGAAACGTGCCGAGGCTTTCCGCGCAAACGAGGTGGTAAGCGAGCGCCTGAAGGAATTGAGCGAGGCCGACCAAAACGCGCCGAGGCGTTCCGCGCAAACGAGGTGGTGGGCGAACGCCTGAAGGAATTGAGCGAGGCCGACCAACGCGTGCTCTACGAACGGTTGCGGGAGAAATTCGCCGCGCCGGCCAAACCGTAGTTCACAAGCGCGAAATCTTTTCCAGCAGCGCGGTCGTGGACTTGCCGCTCACGAACGGCGCGAACACAATCTTCCCGCCGCATTCGTTGACCACGCGGACTTCGTCGGGCGGCAGCGTGTTCAGGTTCAGGTCACCGCTCTTCACATAGATGTCCGGCTGCGCGAGCGCGAGGAACTTCGCCGCCGTGCGCTCACCGAAAATACACACGCCATCCACGCTCGCCAGCGCGGCGAGCAGCAGCGCGCGGTCGGCTTCGGTGTTCACGGGACGCGACGGGCCTTTGTTC
>JAPLTZ010000204.1 GCA_026397895.1 Verrucomicrobiota bacterium
GCCGCAGCACGTCCGCATTGCCAGCGGCTTCAGCAGTTCACGGAAACTCCCTGGCTGGCGCAGCCGCTGCGGGTCAGAGACCCACGCTCCGCAGATTGGCTCTTTTTGACCAGCCACAAGGCGGAAAATCCGGCGAAACCGGTCAGTTTTAGCGAAAAACAGGGTTTTTGCCCGTCGCAACTCCACCGAAGGCCGTCGCAACTGCAAAAACAGCCGTCGCAACTCCGCCAACGGGCGTCGCAAGTCCTCCGTGACCCGTCGTAACTCGAAAAACAGGCGTCGCAGGTCGGCCGCAAGGCGTCGCAACCCGGAAATGGGCGTCGCAGGTCGAAAGTTGGCCGTCGCAACTCCGCCGCCGCCCGTCGCGGGCCGGCCGGAAGCCGTCGCAGGTCGGACTTGCGGGTGGCGCGCCAAAGTGGGATTGCACAATTTCCCGCCATCCCCTACTCTGCCGCCGAAACGATCCATCATTCGGCAAAAACGGCGGATAATCAAACATGGCCACTTTAAGTCCAAGCGAAGCCGCACAGTTGGGGCAGACGATCGAGATGTTCGAGGTCATCACGCAATCGCAGCCGCAGGACTATCAATCGCTCGAAATCCTCAAGGAGGCCTACTCCAAGCTCGGCCGCGAGCCGGATGTCATCAAGACTTCCAAGCGCATCGCCGAAGCCTACGTCCAGCTCGGCCAGCTTTCCTCCGCCATCCTCGAATACGAGACCATCCTCCAGCGCGCCCCGCGCGACGCCGATGTGCTCGCCGCGCTCAAATCCATCGAGAGCCGCGCCAACACTTTCATCGCCGCGCCCAGCCCGACCGACGGCGGGCCGGAAAAGCCCGCGCCCATCCGCCTCAAAAAGTCCGCCGAGAAAACCGTCGCCGTCGTGGACGACGGCAAGCAGACGATGCGGAAGATTTTTGTGGACACCAAGGTCATTTCCGCCGGCGACTTCGACCTTTGCTGGCACAGCCCCGATCCCGCCGCGCCGCCCACGGGAGTCAACGAGCCGTTCATCCAGACGCTGGGCGACAAGGGCATCCTGCCGATTGAAAAAGCCCTCAAGCTCGTCGCCGACAAATCCCGGTTCACCTACCTGCCCCTCGACAAATACGACGCCGACCTGGATGTCACCCGCGGTTTTCCCGCCGACATCTGCCGCCGCTGGTGCGTGATGCCGTTCGACAAGATGAGCAAGAGCATCCTCGTCGCCACCGCCAACCCCTACAATCAGCAGGCCTTCCGCGATTTCAAGGAAGCCACCCAGCTCCGCCTCGTCTGGTATCTTGCCGCCCCGGCCGACCTGATGAAATACCTCCAAAAAGCCTTCCGCTAAACCGCCATGCTGCCCACCGCCAAAACTTTCGGAGAACGCATCGCCGACGCCCTCGTCGAGGACGGCCTCCTCACCGCCAAGCAGGTCGAGGAACTGCTCGAACTCCAGAAAAAGGAAGGCACCCGCCTCCTCAAGCTCGTCGTCGAGAAATCCTACGTCAGCGAGCAGGACCTCGTCGTCTCGATGGGGCGCATCCTCAACACGCCGCCCATCAACCTCGCCCGCGTCACCATTCTCCCCGAAATCGCCGAGCTGCTCCCCCGCGAGGTCATCCAGAACCACAAAGTCCTCCCCGTCGCCCGCCTCGAAAACAAGCTCTACGTCGCGATGGTTGACCCGCTGAACGTCCTCGCCATTGACGACGTCCGCCGGCTCACCAAACTCGAAGTCAGCCCCTACATCACCTCCGAGAAAGCCATCTCCGACAAGCTCACCGTCCTCGACGCCGCCAAAGGCGCGAGCATGGAGGACATCATCGAGGACGCCCAAAAGGAGACCGACGCCGACGCCGAAAACCTCGAGCTTTCCAAGGAAGCCGTCGAAGAAGTCAACCTCGACCAGCTTGCCGCCTCCAGCGAGGAAGCCCCCGTCATCAAGCTCGCCAACCTGATTCTCGTCCAGGCCATCAAAGACCGTGCCAGCGATATCCACATCGAACCCTTTGAGAAAGTCATCCGCCTCCGCTACCGCATTGACGGCTCGCTGCTCGACGCCACCCCGCCGCCCAAGCAGATGCAGCTCGCCCTCGTCTCCCGCCTCAAGATCATGGGCAACCTCGACATCGCCGAGCGCCGCCTCCCGCAGGACGGCCGCATGCGCGTGAAAGTCAGCGGCAAAGACTTCGACCTCCGCGTCTCCATCATGCCCACCGTGCACGGCGAGAAAGTCGTGCTCCGCGTCCTCGACAAATCCAACCTCTCCGCCAGCATTGAGAAACTCGGCCTCGACCCCGACACCTTCCAGCAGGTCAAGAGCGCCATTGACGCCCCGCACGGCCTCATCCTCGTCACCGGCCCCACCGGCTCCGGCAAGACCACCACGCTCTACTCCGCACTCAACGAACTCAACAACCCCGTTTACAACATCATCACCGTCGAAGACCCCGTCGAGTTCCAGATCCCCGGCATCAACCAGGTGCCCGTCAAAAAGGAAATCGGCCTCACCTTCGCCAACGCCCTCCGCTCCATCCTGCGGCAGGACCCGGACATCATCATGATCGGCGAAATCCGCGACACCGAGACTGCCGAAATCGCCATCGAAGCCGCGCTCACCGGCCACCAGGTCTTGAGCACCATGCACTGCAACGACGCCCCCGGCGCCATCGCGCGCCTCGACGACATGGGCATCGCGCCGTTCTTGATTTCGTCCTCGGTGATTCTGGCCTGCGCGCAACGCCTCATGCGCCGCATCTGCTCGCACTGCAAGGAGCCGTTGGAATATCCCGCCAAAATGTTCCACGACCTGAACATCGACCCCAGCATGTTTGAAGGCGCGCCGCTGTTCCGGGGCCGCGGCTGCGACCGCTGCAAAAACTCCGGCTACTCCGGGCGCATGGCCATCATCGAAGGCATGACCATCTCCGACGAGATCCGCAAGCTCATCATCAGCCGCGCCAACACGCGCGAAATGGGCAAGGTCGCCATCGGCCAAGGCATGAGAACCCTCCGCATGGTCGCCCTCGACCGCGTGCGCGACGGCACCTCCACCCTTGAACAAGTCCTCCTCCTCACCTCCGCGCACTGATTCCCGCTTCCCGCTTGCGCGTCGAAGGGAAAGGATTACATTCCCGCCATGGCAACCGCCGAAATGATTGATGAAATCCGTCGCCTTCCGGAAACGGAAGCCGCCCGGCTTTTCGACTATCTGTTCTCCGACGAAAGCGAACTGGATCGCCTGATCTCCGCCTTCGACCGGCTGCCCCGCGGCAACCGCCTGACCGAAGAAGAAATCCTCGCCCTGCCCCGTGCCCATCCTGTTTGACAGCAATGTCTGGCTCGCCATCCTCACCACCGACGGCCAATGCCGCCGGCTGTGGCGTGCGGTTCGCGGGCATTCGCAAATCCACGCCTCCACGGACATTCTTGATGAAATCGAGGAAAAGCTGGGGCGCAAATTCGGTTTCAGCCAGCGGCACGCACACCTCCTGACCCACTTCGTGCGCCGCCAGACCCTGCCGGTTCAAATCAACCACCCGCCCGCCGCCGTCTGTCGCGATGCCGATGACGACCGCATCCTTGCCGCCGCCGTCAGTGCGGGTTGCTCGCACCTCATCACCGGCGACCATGATTTGCTGGTGCTGAAACATTTTGCCGGCATCGCCATCCTCACCCCGCGCGAATTTGCGGACTCGCTGGCGGGCTAAAACCGGCGCTTCGGCGGCGTCACCGGCTGGAACTGGCTGATGGTCGTCGGGGCGGGCGTCGCCACCGTGGGCGGACTGGAAGCCCCCAGCAGACTCGGATTGCCCGCCGGAGCAGCCGCGCCGGGCAACGACGTTCCCGGCATCGGATTGTTCATGCCGCCAAACCCACTCGCGCCCGGCGTGACCGTCGGCAACGCGCCGAGGGTTTTCGCCGCCGTCGCCGCCGGGGAGTCGAGCAGCTTCTGAAATTCGCTCATGCGCTGGATCGTTTCCGGCGAGCGCTCCAGCGGGATGGACGCGGGCGGGCTGAACACCTCGGAGAACAATCCGGGCACCGGCACGACGGCCAGCGTGCGCCCGCCGTTCGGCTGGAACAACCGGCTGATGGCGCGGCTCGCCGCCGTCTCCCCCGGCTCGAACGTGCCACGGCCCCCGGCAGATTTGCTGCGGGCGGATTTGCCGAGCCAGCGATTGCCGGCGGAGTCCAAGCCGGAATCCTCTTCGAAATATTTCTGCAACACGCGCGGCGTGTCGGCATCGAGGCCGTCGAGAAGACCGGGCGCGGCCTTGCGGGTTTTCCAGATGTCGTCCGCAGCGGAAGCTTTGCCGGCGTCATCGGGGTTGGCGAACATCCAGTAGCGCTGCTCGTCGAGCTTCTCCTTGAGCTGCCGCATCTGCGCGGGCGAGAGATTCGGCTGCGAAGCGGGCGGCAGCAGCGCGCCGCCGAGCGAGTTTTTTTCCGCGCCCCACTGCCGGAACATGTCGTCCTGCATCCGGTTTTTGATGAGGTCTTCGCGCAACTGCCGGGGCTCGGTCTGGGCGGCGTTCGTGGTCTGCGCC
>JAPLTZ010000456.1:0-845 GCA_026397895.1 Verrucomicrobiota bacterium
CTTCACGTTCAGATCGTCCGCGCGCTGCTTGAACGCACCCAGGTAATCCCGGTCCTTCGCCTTGCTCGCACAGCACTGGTTCACCAACTCGATGCCGTGGATCCCGTAATCCATCTTGGCCACGCGGGGGAAATCCATGTGGTCCATCTGCTTCGCAAACAGCGCCCGGTGGAACGACCACTCGGCGAGCGAGATCCGGAACAGGCGGCTCTCCGCCTTCGGGGCGGGACCGTCGGCAAGGGCGAGACGTGGGAACGCCGCCAACACCGCACCCGCGGCGAGGCTCTGCTGCAGAAAGGAACGTCGATTCATGAGGTCAGGTCAGGATCGGGATGGGATTTGTGGTCCGGGTCATACTCCATCAGTGCGCCGCCTGGGCGGGCTTCGCGCTGGCTGGAGGATTAAAGAAAATCAGCAGCAGCAAGGCGGCAATGGCGGCCGTGGCAGACGGAACCATGAACACTTTCGCCCAGTCGGGACCCGCCGGGTTCTTGAAGATGTTGCCCAGTTCCGGCCACAGGAAATTCCCGACAAAGGGCCCAAGCCCAAAGATCAGGAAGTTGAAAAGACCCTGGGCTGTCGAACGGATGTCCTTCGGGAAATGTTCATCCACAAAGATGTACACCGTCGCAAAGAAGAATGCGTAGCAGATGCCGTGCAGCACCTGGATCAACACGATCACGGCCCGCGCATCCGGCATGGTCGCGAACACCGCGAACCGCACGGTGTGCCCGAGAATGCCGAGAATCATGATCTTCTTCCAACCAAGCCGTTTCAGGAAGTAGCCCAGCACCGCCATGGTGAGTATCTCGAAGACCTGCCCGATGCTCATGATCGGCATGCCC
>JAPLTZ010000456.1:865-2591 GCA_026397895.1 Verrucomicrobiota bacterium
CCCGCTGCGCAAGATACGACTCGGTCCAGATGAAATAGCATTGGTGCACGCAGGCATCGATGAACGTCACCAGGAACAGCACCAGAATGAACGGCACCTTCAGGAGCGAAACCGCCTCGAGGAATGCAAAATTCCCACTGTCGCTCTTCGCCGGCTTCGGCGGCGTGTGCGGCAGGGTCAGGCTGAACGCGGCCAGCACCAACTCCGCGACACCCGCCACGAGAAATCCCACGTTCTTCAGCGCCTGCGCATCCGCGCCCGTCTTGTTGCCAAGAATGAAGAACAACGGCCACGCAGCGAGGACCCAGCCCACTGTCCCCCCCATTCGCACCGGCCCAAACTCACTCTGCGCATCCTTGAGATGTGTGAACGCAATCGAGTTGGCGATCGACAGCGTCGGGACATAAAGCAGGCAGTGCACCAGCATCAGCCCGAAGAACGGCCAGAAATCCTTCGCCCAAAACAAACCCAGCATCGCCAGCCCACCAATCAAATGGCTCACCGCCATGAACTTCTCAGCCGCAAACCGACGGTCCGCGAACTGGGTGCTGAAGAACATCGCCAGGAATGAACCCAGCGCAAAGGCATTGAGAATCCACCCCTTCTGAACCGTGTCGAACTTCAGGTAGTCAAGATACCCGAAGATCATCGGCAACCATGCGCCCCAGATGAAAAGTTCCAGGACCATCATGAAGAACAGCTTGAAACGGGGGGTCTTCATCTTTCAAAACCTTAGAGACCTGACCCGCCCCGAGGCAAGGACGTCGTTCCAGAAGTGCGGCCCCCAGGTCTCAGACCACCCAAGGGGCCGAAAAAGGCTGTCAGGATGTCCCTCCGAGACTTCGCCAGGCGATCCCTGCCGCCGCCCCCGCGACCGGCCCACGTCCATCGCGAAACCAGAACCATGAGCAGGATCGCCCCCGGCACCGCCCAGATCGCCGGTTGCTCGCATAGGATCCGCAGCAACGGATGCCCCGCCCAGAAGGCCTTCAGCGGAAGCCAGCCCAGATCACTGAAGTTGGTCACCGACACCGCAACCATCGCCAGCACGCCCCCCGCAAGCATGCCGGTCGCGGCACCTTTCATGGTCATGTTCCGCCACCAGACACTCATGAACAGGACCGGGAAGTAACTCGCCGCAGCAATGGCAAACGCCTGGCCCACCATGAAGTTGATCTGCAGCGGCTCGACAAAACATCCCAGCAACGTGGCCACCCCGCCGACGACCCAGGCGAACACCTTGAACATCCGCATCCGGTCCGCCGCGGTGCTCTGCGGCCTCAAAATCCGCCCATAGACATCGTGCGCCAGGGCACCCGTCATCGAAACCAGCAGCCCGGAGAAGGTCGACATGAACGCCGCAAACGCCCCGGCACAGGTAATTCCGCTCAACACCGAGCCCCACGGAAATCCACCCCCGGCCGTCACCCCTCCCACCGTCGCCCGGGTCGTGGCCGTCGCGTTCGCCGCGGTCGTCGCCGCCTCCTGACGCGGCCGATCCAGGATCTTCGGCAGTTCAAGGACCACTTTGTCCGTCCCTTTCGCGCCCGTGCCGGCATAAAGCTCGGGCATGTGATTGCGGCCAATGACGCCAAACACGGGTGGGAAGACGTAGAACACCCCAATCAGGATCATCACCCACATGGTGGTGCGCTTGGCCGACACGCCATCGGGGTTGGTATAAAAACGCACGAGGATGTGAGGCAACCCCGCCGTCCCGCAGACC
>JAPLTZ010000464.1 GCA_026397895.1 Verrucomicrobiota bacterium
ACCAGAATGACTCGGCCGTTACTGGCTTGTGCACCCTTGCATTCCTGTCTGCCGGCCACCAGCCGGGCAGGGGTAAGTACGGCGACGTGGTGAAGCGATCCGTGGACTGGTTGGTCGATAGTGTGCAACGGAATGGCCTCATCCGACGGGGCGGCGGTAGCGCAGGACCGCCAATGTACGGCCATGGCTTCGCAACGCTGGCGCTCGCCGAACTCTTCGGCATGTCCCACCGCCAGGAGTTGAAGCAGAAGCTGGAGGACGCCGTTCGGCTGATCGCGGCTACCCAGAACCAGGAGGGCGGGTGGAGATACGAGGCGACTGTCGGCGACGCCGACATCTCGGTGACGGCGGCCCAGGTTGTCGCGATGCGGGCCGCCGCGAATGCCGGCATACGGGTTCCGGCCGAAACCGTCAGCAAGGCCGTAGGCTACCTGAAGAAGTGCGCGAACAACCCCGATGGCGGGTTCAGTTACCAGATCAGCCAACGAAGATCCGGACCCGCCCGGACGGGCGCCGCCGTCCTGTGCCTGTACCTGTGCGGCGAGAAGGACTCCGCCGAGTGCAAGGGCGGAGTCAAGTACCTCAGGGAGCACCCCATCGCGGCTAACGAGGGGGCCTACCGCCAGTGGTACTTCTATGCCCTGTACTACAACACGCAGGCCAACTACCAGGTAGGCGGAGAGACGTGGCGCAAGTGGTTCACGATGGTCCGTGAACGGCTGGTTAGCTCGCAGGAGAAGAACGGCTGCTGGCACGACAATCCCGGCGACGAGTACGCCACCGCGATGGGGGTGCTGTGCCTGCAGGTACCGGCCGGCGCGAGCAGTCATGTTCGCTATCCACGTGAGTATGCGGAAGGGGCTTAGACCATGACCAATCCAAAGCCAGTGGCAGCCGTCGGCGCCCAGGACGACATCCAGGCGCTCGAGTGCCTGCGCCAGGCTTACGAGACGATCCGCGGCGAGATAAGTCACGTCATTATTGGCCAGGACGAGGTCGTCGAACAGCTCCTCATAGCGGTGTTCTCGCGAGGTCACGGCATACTGGTCGGCGTGCCCGGCCTGGCGAAGACCTTGTTGGTCAGCACCCTGGCCCAGGCGCTCAGCCTGGCTTTCAAGCGCATCCAGTTCACGCCGGACCTGATGCCGGCCGATATCACCGGAACGGAGATCCTGCAGGAGGACAAGGTAACCCACGAGCGGCGCTTCGAGTTCATGCGCGGCCCGGTCTTCGCCAACATCATCCTGGCGGACGAGATTAACCGAACGCCGCCAAAGACGCAGGCCGCGCTGTTGGAGGCCATGCAGGAGCGGCACGTCACAGCGGGCGGACAGACCCACGCGCTCCCCGATCCGTTCTTTGTCCTGGCAACGCAGAATCCAATCGAACAGGAAGGCACCTATCCACTTCCCGAGGCGCAGTTGGACCGGTTCATGTTCATGATCGCAGTGGACTACCCGACGGCTGACGAGGAGCTTCGGATCGTCCAGGCAACGACAGGCGACAGCACGGCCAGTGTGAAGTCGACGCTGAGCGGACTCGACATCCAGCAACTCCAGCACACTGTCAGGCGGATTCCTGCCGGCGATCACATCATGCGCTACGCGATGTCGCTCGCTCGAGCGACGCGTCCGGATACACCCGACGCACCAGACTTTGTACGAGACATGGTGAGCTGGGGAGCGGGGCCGCGCGCGTCGCAGTACCTGGTGATCGGCGCCAAGGCCCGGGCGGCTCTCTATGGCAGGAGCCACGTCAAGACGGAGGACGTCGTTGCAGTCGCGCCCCCGGTGCTGCGGCATCGGATCATCACCAACTTCAACGCGGAGGCCGAGGGCATGACATCAGGGAAGATCGCCGAGCGGCTGTTAGCCACACTGCCGAAGCCGCTCGACGAGCCGAAGTAGCGCGGGCCAGGCATGCCCGATACCGGTCGACTCGCTGACCCGCAAACACTGGCCCGGATATCGGGCCTCGAACTGCGCGCACGCGCTGTCGTGGAAGGAGTCATCTCCGGAATGCACCGAAGCCC
>JAPLTZ010000027.1 GCA_026397895.1 Verrucomicrobiota bacterium
CAGTTCGGCGACGTGGATTGGCCCGTCACTTGGATGGAGGTCAACAAGGAAACCGGCAACACCATCGCCGGAATGCAGATTCACGCCCTCGCCGTCGCGCAGGTCAGGACGCTTGTCTACCGCGACCGCATCGTCGGCCGCACCTTCAACGACGGCGAAGCGAACCACTGCGTCCTCGGCGACATCGGCCCCACGCAGACCAACATCGCCGCGCCCGAACAGGCGCGCGAAACCTTCGAGAACCTCGAAGCCGCCCTCGGTCTCGCCGGCATGAGCCTGAAAAACGTCGCGCGCACCTGGCTCTTCCTCGACGAAATCCTCTCCTGGTATGGCCCGCTGAACCAGGTCCGCAATGACTACTTCGCCCGGCACGAACTGCGCCCCGGCGCGTTCCCCGCCAGCACCGGTGTCGCCGGCAAAAACCCGCGCGGCACAGCCATGGTCGCGGCGGCGTGGGCCGTCGCGCCGCACCACGCCACGGCGGGCGTGCATTTTGTCGGCTCGCCCAAACAGGGCGCCGCGCCCGCCTACGGCAGCGCGTTCAGCCGCGCCGTGGAAATCTTTTCCTCGAACACCCGCCAGATTCTCGTCTCCGGCACCGCCAGCATCGCGCCGGAAGGCCAGACCCTGCATGTGGACGACACGTTCCGGCAGATTGAACTCACCATGGAAGTCGTCGGGGCCATCCTCGCAGCGCGCGGCATGAGTTTCGCCGACACCACGCGCGCCGTCGCCTATTTCAAATCGCCCACCGACCTGCCGCTGTTCGCCGCGTGGCGGCGCCGCAACGGCCAGCAAGCCATGCCCGTCACCCACGTCTGCTGCGACATCTGCCGCGCCGACCTCCTCTTCGAACTCGAACTCGACGCCGTGCGGGCCGTGAGTTGAAACCGGAACGGAGCGCGGAATTTATTCCGCGTGTTTCTCATCTGCGGCGGGAACTCGCGGAATAAATTCCGCGCCCCACCGATCACGAGTAGAAATGCCCCAGCTCGCGCAGCGAGGAATAATCCTTCGCCCGCTCCGCCGTGGCGCGGCCAAGGATGACGTGGTCGAGCACCTCGATTTTCAGCAGTTGTCCGGCGCGGATGAGGTCGCGCGTCACCTTGATGTCCGCGTCGCTCGGCGTGGGGTCGCCGCTGGGATGGTTGTGCGCCAGCACGATGGCGGCGGCGTTCGCGGCGATGGCCATTTTGAAAACCTCGCGCGGATGCACCAGCAACTGGTCAATCGTTCCATCAATCGCCTCCTCCACGCGGATGAGCCGCTTGCGCGTGTTGAGCAGCAGCACCTGAAGCGTCTCCACATTTTTCACGCGGTTCAGGTCGCGCAGCAGCGCAACCACCGCCTCGGGATTGTCCAGCACCGGCGATTCGCGCTGCAGTTCCTCCGCCATCTTGCGCGCCAGCGTGAACGCCGCGAGCAGCGTCACCGCTTTGTCGCGCCCAATGCCTTTGACCTTCTGCAAATCCTCCACCGACGCCCGCGCCAACGCCTGCAACGAGCCGAATTTCTGGAGCAGCTGTGCGCCGATGGCGACGGCGTTCGCGCCTTGCAGGCCGGTGCGCAGGAGGATGGCGATCAGCTCGGCGTCCGTGAGCGTGGGCGCGCCCGGGCCTTTGGCGGCGAGCCGTTCGCGCGGACGCTCGCTGGCGGGCTGGTCTTTGAGCCGCATCGAGGAAGACATGGCGGGAAATTAACCACAAAGACACCAAGGCACAAAGCCGGAAAATTTGTAGCCGCGTTTGTGAAAACGCGGAAACGTCCGCGCTCTCACGAGCGCGGCTACGAGTTCACAATAAACTCCGCGAACTCCGCGTGGTGATGTGGCGGGATGCGCGCCTTGAACTTCGCGGCCTTCGCCAGATAACGGCTCTCGATGACCTGCCCCAGCTTGTGCAGCCGCGCGATGACGGCGGCCTGTTCGTGCGGGATTTTCAGCTCCACCAGTTCGCGCACGGGGCGGAGTTGCACGCCGAGTTCGGCGAGCAATTCCGGCACGCCGTCACCGGTCGCGGCGGAGATGGCGACGGCGTGCTCGAACTGCTCGCCGAACTCGGCGTGCAACTGCGCCCCGTGCGCGAGCTGGTGGAGCTGAAGATTCCGCACGAGCAATCCGCCGTCATCGCGCGGCTGCACAAGCTGGGGCA
>JAPLTZ010000060.1:0-2265 GCA_026397895.1 Verrucomicrobiota bacterium
ATGCGGGCGTATTTGCCGGAGTAGGTCGTGAGCCAGGAAGTGAGTTGCGGGTCGGCCGCTGCCATGCTGGCGGAAATCATCAACGCGCCGAACAGAATGTTCTTTTTCAGGTTCAGAGAAAGTTGCTTCGTGAATTTCATGGCGGCAGCTTACGCAACCAGACCTTAAGCCAACATTAAGCGGAAGTCATTCTCTCCCGGCAGCGAAAAACGCCAGACCGCGCGAGGCAGTCTGGCGTTGGTGAGTTGCAAGGGTTCAGTTCTCGCTCTGCGGGCCGCGCGGCGGACGACCTTGGCCGCCTTGCGCTCCGGGGCCACCTTGCCCGCCGGGACCGCCTTGGCCTTGGGGCCGGGCCGGCATGAACTCATCGCGCGTCAATTTGCCGTCGCCGTTCTTGTCGAGCTTCTTCAACGCGGCGGAGGCGTTGGCGATTTCCGTCTCGTCAATCGTGCCGTCATGGTTCGCGTCGAGCGCGCCCATGACCGGCATCGTCGGACGCTGCCCGCCCATGCCGGGGCCGCCTTGTCCGCCCGGGCCGCCCTGACCATGATGCGGCGGGCCGTTGCCGTCGGGCGGCTGCTGGCTGGCGTTGTCCTGGGCGATGAGCAGACTCGCCGACGCGCCGAGCGCGAGCAATGCGAGGATCGTTTTGTTTGTCGTTTTCATTTTGTTCCTTTGGTTTGTTTGTTGTTGTTTGTGTGCGGCAAATCATGCGGTCAAAGCGGCCTCGTGATTTGAAATCTTGGCGTCGGCTTCGCGGCCCGGCTGGCTCAAAACCCCGGCGGACACGACTGCCTGCGACAATTCCTCCAGCGGAAACGGCTTGAAGATCAGCCCGCAGAAACCCAGTTCCCGCGCCGCCTCAGCCGAAAGCTGCGCGCTGCCGGTCGCCAGCAGAATCGGCAATTTCGGCGAAAGCTCATGCAACCGGCGGCAAAGTTCAGCCCCGTTCATGCCCGGCATTTCGAAGTCAGTGACCACGAACGTGAACGTTTCCGGCGCGGCGTTGTATATTTCCAGCGCCTCCGCACCGGAATGCGCACGGCAGATTTCCGCCGCGCCGATTTTTCCGAGCATCATGGCCATCAACTCCAGGACGCCCTCAGTGTCATCCACGACCAACCAGCGCGGCTGCGGGGCATTGCTGCCGCCCGCCGCGCTCCGGGTGAGAGAGAATTCTGTTTTCATGGTCGCACTCTAGCGCACCGAACCTTAAGCGATGATGAAGCCGTAAAATATTTTCAAAAATGTTTCTTCATCCCCGCTTAAGGTCGGGGCTGGCAGATTCGGCGCGTGGAATGGGAAAATAACAGCCTGCAATTTGCCGCGCACTCTGGCACGCTGTGCCCCGAACCGGTCACCGTTATGCGCATCCTTGTCGTCGAAGACGAAACCGACCTGCAACGCGCCCTCGCCCGCGCCCTCCGCGACGAAGGCTACGCCGTGGACACCGCCGCCAACGGCGAGGACGGCCTCTTCAACGCCGAGAATACCGATTACGACGCCGTCATCCTCGACGTCATGCTGCCCAAACTCGACGGCTGGGAAATATTGAAGCGCCTCCGCAAGTCCAAGAAAACTCCCGTCCTCATGCTCACCGCCCGCGACACCAGCCGCGACCGCGTGCGCGGCCTCGACACCGGCGCGGATGATTACGTCGTGAAGCCGTTCGACCTCCCGGAACTGCTCGCCCGCCTGCGCGCGCTCATCCGCCGCAGCGCCAACAAGACCACGAACGAAATCGAGATCGGCGACGTGACGATTGACACCGCCGCGAAAAAAATCTCCCGCGCCGGCGCGCCCGTAGAACTCACCGCCCGCGAATACGCGCTTGTCGAATACCTCGCCGTCCATCGCGGCGAAGTCGTCACCCGCACCACGCTTTACGAGCATCTGTTCGACGAGGACGACAGCACGCTCTCCAACCTGCTCGACGTCCACGTCTCCAACGTCCGAAAAAAACTCGGCGCGGAATTCATCGCCACCCGCCGCGGCCTCGGGTATTGCATCGAATGAAAATCTTTCGCTCCATCAAATGGCGGCTGCAAATCTGGTATGGCTTCATCCTCGTGGCCGTGCTCGTGGGCTTTGGCGTCACCGCGTATCAACTGGAGCGCGGGCGACAGCTCCGGCGTATTGACGGCGACCTACAGCGGCGTGGCAACGTGATCGCCGGCTCGTTCCGCCAACCACAGCGCGGCCGTGGCCCGGAGGAAATGCCGTTCGACGGCCCGCCCGCCGAACGGCCGCGCGGCCCGCGACCGT
>JAPLTZ010000060.1:2286-3553 GCA_026397895.1 Verrucomicrobiota bacterium
CCCGTGAATTTCATCTGCCGCCGCAAGCCGTGAATCTTTTCGACGAGGCCGACCCGCACGGATTTTATTACGTCATCCAGGCGCGTGATGGACAGGAAATCGCACGCTCGACCAACGCACCGCACTCCCTCGACCTCTTCGCCAGCGCCCCGCAATTGCCGCCCGTCGAGGAAATGCCGCCACGCCAAAATCTGCCCGAACCGCCCGCGCCGCAGAACCGCGGCGAATTCCGCGAGCTGATCATGCTCACGCCGCCGGGCCGCCTCATCCTCGTGGGCCGCAGCATCGCGCCGGAAATTGCGGAACTTCACCGCGCCGCGTGGCTGCTCACCGGCGTGGGCGGCATGATTCTGCTCATCGGCCTCGCCGGCGGCTGGTGGCTCGCGAGCCGCGCCATCCGGCCAATTGACGACATCAGCGCCGCCGCCGCGCGGATTGCCGAAGGAGATTTGTCGCAGCGCATCAGCACCGCTGACACCGAGAGCGAACTCGGCCAACTTGCCGCCGTGCTGAACTCCACCTTCGCGCGCCTCGACACCGCGTTCGCGCGCCAGCAGCAATTCACCGCCGACGCCGCGCACGAATTGCGCACGCCCATCTCCGTGATTCTCACGCAGACGCAAAGCACGTTGAACCGGGAACGCCCCGCCGCCGAATAC
The DNA here is from genome assembly GCA_026397895.1 of Verrucomicrobiota bacterium. Taxonomy (GTDB): domain Bacteria; phylum Verrucomicrobiota; class Verrucomicrobiia; order Limisphaerales; family JAFMIX01; genus JAFMIX01. The sequence continues at coordinate 2,946 of JAPLTZ010000060.1, forward strand.
CGCGAGACGCTCGAAGCCTGCCAGCGCGCCGCGCAACGCATGCGTAAGCTCATCGAAGCCCTCCTGCAACTCGCGCGGCTCGATGGCGGCGCGGAATCCCTCCCGCGCGAAACCGTGGACCTCGCCCAACTCGCCGCCGAATTCGCCGACCTCGTCCGCCCGCTCGCCGCCGAACGGAACATCACGATTCAAACGGAGCTTGCCCCGGCCAGTTGCAATGGCAACTCCGACCAACTCGCGCTGCCGCCGAGCGGAACATCACGATTCAAACGGCGCTTGCTCCAGCCAGTTGCGTGGCCAGCGCCGACCAACTCGCGCTCGCCATCACCAACCTGCTGACCAACGCCATCCAGCACAACGCCGACGGCGGCGAAGTCCGCCTCGCCACGCGCGCGGAAAACGGCGCGGCGCAATTGACCGTGGCGGACAACGGCCCTGGCGTGGCGGCGGAACATCTGCCGCATCTCTTCGAGCGATTCTACCGCGCCGACGCCGCGCGCAGCACGCACACCGGCGGCGCGCAGGGCTTGCACGGCTTCCTCCACGCGTTCGGCAGCGATGACCAGATCCACGTCTGCCGTGGCCATCGGTTCGCGCGCCCAGTGGTT
>JAPLTZ010000060.1:3601-7841 GCA_026397895.1 Verrucomicrobiota bacterium
TGGCAGGCTGACAGAACCTTGCATCAAGCTTGCCGGGCGGCGGGCGGGCGGATATTTTCCGGGCATGACCATGCGGCAGTTTTACGACTGGCAGACGGCGGGTGGCGGCGGCGATGTTTCGCTGCTGGTGGCCGCGCTGGAGCAGCGGGAAATCCCTTGGTGCATGATCGGCGGGCTGGCCGTAAACCACTGGGCGCGCGAACCGATGGCCACGGCAGACGTGGATCTGGTCATCGCTGCCGAACGCGTGGAGGAAGCCGTGCAAGCCCTGCGCGCCGCCGGTTTCACCGCCAAGAAATTCAAATGGTCGGTCAACCTCAAGGGCCGCTCCAAAGTCTCCGTGCAGATCAGCACCGAGGATGTTTACCGCGACTTTCCCGCCCGCTCCACCCCGGCGGACATCCACGGCATCCTCATGCGCGTGGCCAGCCTGCCCGACACCTTGCAGGGCAAAATCCTCGCCTACCGCGACGCCACCCGCCGCCCCAGCAAACGGCAAAAGGATTTGATGGACATCATGCGGCTCGTGGAAGCCCACCCCAAACTCCGCCGCAAACTCCCGGCGAACGTGGCGAAGAAAATCAGTCAGGCGTAAACCGCGCGACAACCTCCAGCCGCGCGGATTTCAGGTGGAAATCAATCTGCCGATGGCGTAACTATTGGGCATGATTAGTCACACCATGAGATATATGTTTTCATTTGTCGCTTTATGTTTGCTGCTGACAGCATGTGACTGGCGTGATGCAAAACTTCACAAACAAATCGCTGGAACTTGGCGGATTGGAGATAACGGTTTAATAACTTTAGATTCAGATGGCCGCTATCAATCCAGATGGACGAGAGTTTCAAACAACATCATCACAAAGGAGTGGATGTATGAAGGGACATGGGCCGTTAAATCTGGGTTTGTGATTACTACAATCACAAAAAATGGCGGCTTAAATAATACAAATTCTCTGCCAGCGGGAACTGTTGAGCGTTTCAAGATTATCCAGGTGAATGCCAACCATTTGGCAACCGAAGGCTACGGTCAAACGAATGTATTTGAACGTAAACACTGACGCACCACTCAACGCACTCCCGCGAACTCTGATAAATCACGAATTCGCCAACATCAGCGCCGGAATTTCTTGCCGCCGCGTTTCGGGAACTGGCGGCGCGGTGGCGCGGGTTGCGGGCGTTGGGGTTTGCGGTCGGGTTGACGCGACTGGCTGGTGGGCAAGGTCGCCCCGCCGGAACTTCCCCGCGCTGAAAACGCGGAAGATACGCGCAACGTCGGGCGCGCGTTCGTCGGCAAAGAGCCACGTTGCTCCGGCCTGCCCTCGGGGCGGCCACCTTGAGTTCGTCCACGTTGATCGCGGCGCGGGGCTTCCGGTCGGCGTTCGCGGTGCGGTCCGCCTTCGCGTTGATTTGGCACAGGTCTGCCTTCACGCGACTGCGGCAACGCGGGTGCGCGTCGCGCAGGGATTTCCCGGCGGATTGTTTGCGGCTGACTCGGCGCACCGCTCCCGGCGGCGAGGCGGAAGTCCACCATTTTCTTGATGCTGTCCACCTTGGCGATCTGCACCTGCACCTTGTCGCCCAACCGGAACACGCGCCGACGGCGGCGGCCGGTGAGCGTATTGCGCACGGGGTCGAAGATGTAGAAATCGTCCTCGATGCTGGAGAGGTGCACGAGGCCGCTCATGGTCAGCCCCGGCACGTCCACGAAGAAGCCGAAGTTGCGGACGTCAATCACCAGCGCGTCGTAGCGCGGCGGCGCGGCGGATTGCAGTTGCGCCTTGAGGTAGGCGTAGAGTTTCACGTCCTTGCTGTCGCGCTCGGCGTCGGCGGAGTTGCGTTCCGTGCCGGAGATGTGTTCGGCGGTCTGCTTGAGCGAATACGTCGCGCCGTGGCTCGCTCGAAACAGCGCGCGGTGCACGACGAGATCGGCGTAGCGGCGGATAGGCGAGGTGAAGTGGGTGTATTTGTCCTTGGCCAGCCCGTAGTGGCCGAGCGGTTCGACGTCGTAGCGCGCGCGCATGAGCGAGCGGAGGAAGCCGATCTTCAGCGCCGCGCCGATGGGCAACGTGCCGAGCTTGGCGAGAAGTTTCTGGGGTTCGCCGGGCTTTTCCAGATTGCCGCACGGGACGGGATGGCTCAAAACATCCTCTCGATATTCCTGGAGGCGGCGCGCGTCGGGCTTCTCGTGGACGCGATAAACGGCGGGCGTCCGCAAGCTCATGAGGCGCGTGGCGACGGCTTCGTTGGCGAGGAGCATGCACTCCTCGATGAGTTGGTGGGAGACGTCGTTCTCGACTTTCTCGATGCGCAGGATACGGCCGCGCTCGTCGAGGCGGATTTTCTGCTCGGGGAAATCGAGTTCGAGCGAGCCGGCCTGAAAACGGCGCCGGCGGATTTTTTGCGTGAGCGTGTTGGCGTCGTGCAGCATGCGCTCGATGGCATCCTTCGGCTGGCCTTGCAACACGGCGAGGACTTCCTTGTAGGTGAAGCGGCGTTGCGAGTGGATGACGGCGGGATAAAACTTGGTCGCCAGCACGCGGCCATCGTCGGCGAGCAGGAAGGAGAGCAGGAACTCGACGCACTTGGTCAGGCGATCCACACGGGGTTTCAGCGAGCAAAGTTCGTTGCTCAACGCCTCGGGCAACATCGGGATGACGCGGTCCACGAGGTAGGTGGAGTTGCCGCGTTTGCGCGCCTCGTCGTCGAGCGCGGTGCCGGGCTTGACGTAGTGCGAGACGTCGGCGATGTGCACCCAGAGCTTCCATTCATCGCGCGAGGCGCGTTGCAGGCAGATGGCGTCGTCGAAATCCTTCGCGTCGTCCGGGTCAATCGTGACGACCTGATGCTGGCGGCAGTCTTCGCGACCCGCGAGTTCGTCCGAACGGACTTCCGAGCCGATGGCGCGGGCTTCGTCGAGAATGTTTTTCGGGAAGTGCAGCGGCAGGTCGTATTGGCGCAGCACGGAAAGCATGTCCACGCCTTCCGCGTCGGGCGCGCCAAGGACTTCGATGACTTCGCCCTCGGGGTTGCTGTGGCGCGATTCCCATTCCTGCAATTCCACGACGACCTTGTCGCCGACCTGCGCGGGGCGGCCGACATCGCGCGGCTCGGGCACGAGGATGTCGTGCGGGATGCGCGGGTCATCGGGCGTGACGTAGAGGAACTGCCGCCCGCGCTGAAGCGTGCCGACGATGCGGGTGCGGTGGCGTTCGAGAATGCGAATGACCGCGCCGGTCTCGGCTTCGGGGCGTTCGGGGCGGAGGCCGCGGGGCTTCACGTCGCGGCGGACGAGCACGCGGTCTTCGTTGAGCGCGGTGCCGGTGGCTTCCTCGGGGATGACGATTTCGCGCAGGCCGGCGTCGTCGGGTTGGAGGAAACCTTTGCCCTGTTTGTTGATCTTGATGCGGCCGGGGATGAGGTCGGCTTCGGCAGATTGGATGTAGCGATTGCCCTTGGTGCGCATGACGCGGCCGGATTGCTCCAGACGTTGCAGCGCGAGTTGCAATTCCTGCTGGCGATGCGGCAGCCACGCGAGCTGGCGCAGGAGTTCAGGGACGTTGGCCGGGACGTAGTCGTGCCGGCCGAGAAGGTTTAGGATTTGTTCTTCCATGAAAATTTTCCGGGCCAATCAATCCGAACTGAAAACGGAGCGACTTGGCGAAGTCCATTCCGGCAACCGTCATGAAAGCCCGCAGGCGGCAAGGCGCTCAAGAGTAGGCGAGCGTGTTCAGCCGCGCCTGCGACTGCTTGGAAACGCCGGTGAAGAGCATGGCGACGTGGTAGCCGCGATGGCGGTTGCCGGTGCAACTGACGACGACGCCGGTGCAGTTGACCTTGCCCTCGCCGGGGCTTTCGAGGGTGACGGTCATCTCCGTCCACAGCGCGAACGGCGTGGCGCTGTTGAATTCGATGCCACTCTTGCTGATGGTTACAGATGCCGGCGGCAAGGTGAGACGGGTTTGCCGGGATTCCAGGGAGATTTTTTGTTCGGTCGAACCGGTGGATTGAAGTTTTCTAGCGCTCATAACCTGTAAGTTTTCACCCGCGAGCAACCTAGCACACGGAATTAGGCCGTCAAATGAATGTTACCGACCGTCACCACTCGATAATTGCCGCGCCCCACGTCAGGCCCGCGCCGAAAACGACGAGCAGGATGAGGTCGCCGCGCTGGATGCGTCCCGACGCCACGGCCTCGTCCAGCGCGATGGCGACGCTGGCGGCGGAGGTGTTGCCGTAT
>JAPLTZ010000029.1 GCA_026397895.1 Verrucomicrobiota bacterium
GAGCAGCGAGCCGGAGGCGAACAGTTTCTCCGTGAATTCGCGCGCGTTCACGCCGGCGATTTTCTCCAGCGCCTTCAACACCTCCGCGTCGCGCGGCGTGGTGGTGGGCGAGGTCAGGTTCAACGTGTCCGAGACCATGCCTGCGAGCAGCAGGCCGGCGATGGCGGGCGGCAGTTCCACGCCGTGCCGGAAGAAGCAGTCCGCCACGATGGTGCTGGTGGAGCCGACGGGTTCGTTGCGGAAGAGGATGGGCTGGTGCGTGGTCATCGCGCCGATGCGGTGATGGTCAATGATCTCGATGATCTCCACCTCGTCCGCGCCCTGCACGGCCTGCGAGAGTTCGTTGTGATCCACCAGAATCAGCTTGCGCGTGACGGTCTTGAGGAAGTCCGTCTTGGAAAGGATGCCGGTGGTCTTGCCCTGCGAATCGAGCACGGGAAAAATCTGATGCCCGGACGCCGTGGCCTCCTCGCGGACGGACGCCAGCGGCGCGTGCTCGCGGAAGCAGAGGAAGGCCTCGTTCAAAACGTGGCGCACGGCGACGGCGGCGCGGCAGAGCGCGGCGGTGGTGGCGGTGTCGTGCGGCGAGACGATGACGCTGATCTTCTTGCGCTGCGCGGATTCGAGCGTCTTGGCCTCGACGGGCAATCCGCCGGTGACGATGACCACGCGCACGCCTTCGCGGATGGCGAGGTTCTGCACGTCCCAGCGGTCGCCGACGACGACGGCGAGCTTCTCGCGCGGCGCGCTTTCGAGCCGGGCGGCGAAGGATTCGAGGCTCATCGGAGGAACTTGGTGAGCTTGAAGAGCGAGAGCAGGCCGCGGCATTTGCGCTCGGCGTCGAGCACGGGGAGGATGCGGATGTTGTGCTCGTCCATCATCCCCAGCGCGATGGCGGCGGTGGCTTCGGGCGTGACGCTCATGATGCGGGATTGCATCACGTCGCGGACGGTGGGCGCGACGTCGGCGACGAACTTGGGCGCGGGCACGCCAAAGGTGTTCAGGACAAAATCAATGCGGTCGTTCGTGTCGCCGCAGCGGGCGGCGACGGCTTCGGGCATGCCGGTGCGGCGTTTGAATTCCGCGTAGCCGATGGCGGAGCAGATGGCGTCCGTGTCCGGGTTGCGGTGGCCGATGACGAGAATTTCATTCATGCAATGAGGCGCGGAAGATAGCGGAGCAGGGGGCGGCGGGCAAGCCGGGGGAAGAAATTCCGCTGATTGACCGGGCGGAGCGGCGGGAGTAGTGTCGCGCCATGAAACGCTGGGCTTTTGTGACGGTTCTTCTCTACGCGCTGACGCTGTTGCTAGTGACCGTGCCGCTCCTGCTGCTGGCGATGGGCAACTGGTGGGGGCGCAACGGCATGTCCGCCACGGATGCCCTGGAGCTTTACAAACAATGGGGCTACTGGGTCTGCCTCGGCGTGATGGTGCTGGGCGCGGGGCTGATGCTGGTCGTGCCGGTGGACGTGTCGCAGAAGCGTTTCGTGCCGCAGCGCAAACTGCTCGTGCCGGTCGTCACGGCGGCGTTCCTGTTCGCGAACGTGTTCTTTGCGGGAATCTATTCGTTCGCCAGCGCCATCGTGGGAGACGAGGCTTTCAGGTCGCTTGAATTTCTTGGGGATTCAGGAAACCGTCCGACGTATGCGCTCATTCTTGTCATAGCCTTGTTGTGGGCGGTGTGGGCGTGGGTGTTTTATCGGCTGACGCGGGCGGACGCGCCGGATGCCTTGACGGCGCGGCTGAAACGCTGGCTGCTGCGCGGCAGCATTCTGGAACTGCTGGTGGCGATACCGAGCCACGTCATCGTCCGCAACAAGGAAGTGTGCTGCGCGC
>JAPLTZ010000340.1:0-661 GCA_026397895.1 Verrucomicrobiota bacterium
ACAGCGGCTGGCCGCGCGTGTTGAAACGCTTCGCCGCCGAAGCATGGCGGCGCGCAGAGGCGGGCGAACTGGCGGACGAGGAATTATATCCGGGCGACGCGCAATGGTCGGGACTTTACGACCGGATGTTTCCGCACACGGCGGAAGAAATGGAACGGCGGCTTGCGCTGGCCGCTGATTATGGCGAGCCGTCGAATGTCTGACATTTTCACCAAAGCCAAGCGGTCGGAGGTGATGTCGCGGATTCGCGGGCGCGGGAACAAGGCCACGGAACTGGCGCTGGCAAAATTGTTCCGGCGGCACAAAATCACCGGCTGGCGGCGGAATCAAAAAATCTTCGGCAAGCCGGACTTCGTTTTCTCCAAACTCAAGCTCGCGGTGTTCGTGGACGGTTGTTTCTGGCACGGCTGCCCAAGGCACGGCACGCAGCCCAAAGGCAACGCGGCCTTCTGGCGGCGGAAAATCTCCCGCAACCAGTCGCGGGACAAAGAGGTGAGCCGGACTTTGCGGAAGCTTGGCTGGCGCGTGTTGCGGATTTGGGAGCACGAGCTTGCGCGTAAGAACGAAAAACGGTTGTTGCTGCGGGTTGAACGGGCGCTGGGCTGATCTCTTTCGCCCCGTTGGGGCGGCGGTTGAATCTGCGTCCGTCTGCGGAATCTGC
>JAPLTZ010000340.1:666-2427 GCA_026397895.1 Verrucomicrobiota bacterium
GGCGGCGGTTGAATCTGCGTCCGTCTGCGGAATCTGCGGATAGCAATCAGGGACGGCGTCCGCCTTCGCTGCGCTTCGGCGCGACAGGGCACGCCGTCCCTCCCATCCGTGGCTGATTCCCGGACTCCCGCCCGCGCCTAAACAGTTGCCGCCGCATTTCGCCTGCGGCATCCTTGCGCGAATGTCGGCAGCGTCGCCCAAACCAAATGACCTCCGCCTCGCCCGCGCGGATTTCGACGCGTTGGGCTGGGCGCTCGTCATTTCCCTCGTCCTGCACCTGCTGGCCTACGGCGGCTATCATCTCGCCCGCAAATATCATTGGCTGGAAAACCTGCACCTGCCCGCGTGGCTGCACAAAGCCCGGCACGCCCTCGTCGTGCCGCCCGCCCGGATCAACCCGCAACCGCCGCCCGCCGCCGCCGAACCGCCGTTGCTGTTCGTCGAGGTCAACCCCGCCGCCGCCGTCACCGAGGCGCCCAAGAAGGCAAAATATTATTCCGATAAAAATTCCCGCGCCGCCAATCCCCACGCCGATATCGAGACCGCGACGCCCCAAGTCACCGGCACGCAGGAGCACGTCACCAAGACCGAGGACGTGCCGCGCACGAAAGCTTTTCCGCTCCAGCCCGCGCCGCCGCCCGCGCCCAAGGCCGAGGAGCAGCCGGAGGAACAGGCCCAGACCGCCCACGCGCCCGGCGAATTGCTCATCGCCAAAGCCGAACCCAAACCGCGCCCCGCCCAGCCCGCGCAAAAGCCCGCCCGCGCCAAGCCCCGCACCGTCGCCGAGGCGCTGGCCCGCCAGCAGCAGCCGCTCGCCGGCGAGAAAATGCGGCAGGAGGGCGGCGTGGCGCACTTCAATCTCGCCGCCGCGTTTGATGTCGCCGCCACGCCGTTCGGCGCGTATGACGCCGCCATCGTCGCCGCCATCCAGAACCGCTGGTATGCGTTGCTCGACGCCCAGCAGCTCACGCGCGGCACCGGCAAGGTCGTCATCCAGTTCCACCTGCACGACGATGGCCGCATCACCGATGTCCTCATGCTCGAAAACAACGTCGGAGAGCTGCTTGGCGTCCTCTGCGAGCGCGCCATCCGCGACCCCGCGCCGTTCGCCCCGTGGCCGAGCGACCTGTCCCGCCTGGTCGGCGCGAACTTCCGCGAAGTGAAATTTTCTTTTTACTACGAATAAAGAAACTACCCTGAACGCGAGTCCCGGTTTCGGGTCTCAATCATTACGATGGAAAATCTGATCTACATTTTACTCGCCCTGACCTCTGTCACCACGCTGGCCTTCATCGTCGAACGCGGCATTGCGTTGCGCTGGACCAAAGTCATCCCGCCCGAACTCGAAACGGCCGTGGACGAATGCCGCGCCCCGGCGGACGTGCCCAAACTCCGCCGCGCCTGCGAACGCGCCCCCTCGCCGCTCGGCCGCCTCCTGCTCGTCGCCGCCGACCAGTTGGAATCCTCCAAGGCCGACGCCGAGGACGCCATCCAGACCCGCGCCCGCCACGAAATCGTCCGGCTCGAACGCGGCCTCGTCGTCCTTGAGGTCGTCGTCGGCATCGCGCCGCTCATGGGCCTCGTCGGCACGATCTACGGCATGATGACGTTGTTTGGCAACCTCGGCCAAAGCGGGTTGAGCGACAACGCCGCGCTCGCCAAAGGCATCGCCGTCATCCTCAACAGCACGCTGATGGGACTGCTCATCGCCATGATCGGTCTCGACCCGATAGGCGGATTCCAGCGTTTCACCTTCGGCCT
>JAPLTZ010000222.1 GCA_026397895.1 Verrucomicrobiota bacterium
CGTCAAAGCCGGCCTGCTCCGCACCAGGCGGATCGCCCTGAAGGAATTTCCAGCCTTCGTCCAACGGTGCGCCCTCGCGGGCGGTGGCGAGAATCGGGCTGCCGAACAGGCAACCGGTGATGATGGTCAAGATGGGCAGCAATTTCATGGCGGGATCAGTTTCCTTTCGGTTTGAGGTTGTCGAACTGCGGAGCGCCATTGTCTGGGAAATTTACGATTTCCACCGACTTAAGCTCGGCAAGGCTGTCTGATTTTCCAAAGTCCGGTCTGGCCTTTGGTTCGAGGTAAATGGGCGCGTCCCGGCGCAGCGGCAAAACTTGCAGCCGCAGCTCACCGGTGAAGATTTCCGGCGCGTAGCGTTTCAAGCCGAGGTCGAACTCGCGTCCGGCATAAAAGTTGTCCGCAATCAGTTTCCCGTTCAGCGTCAGCCGCGCCACGTCGCCGACATAGCGGATGCGGAGCAGCGGGTTGGTTTTCAAATCCGCTTTCGCGGGCAACTTGATATTCCAAACGGCGGCGTTGGTGAAATCGGAGTCGCCCGGCGCAGTGGCGATTTGTGTTTTACCCGGGCTCAACGGAATGTCGCGCGCCGGGCCGGCGGGCTGGAGCAATTCTGTTTTCACCGCCACGCTGGAGGTCATTTGCGCCGGCTCAAAGAGGACGCTTTTGCCATCGCCGGTTTTCCGCACTGCCAGCGAATCATTTTCGTTCAACAGCACGATGCGGATTTCGCCACCCGATTTGGCGGTCAGCTTGATGGCGGGGTTGCGGCTTGGCTGGATCGTCGGTCCCCGCGCCCTTCTCGATGCGGTCTCCGTCCACCGGGACTACAACACCATCAGCGTCGGCATGCTAAAATGCGTCCGCCGGAATCGTCACCGGCTGTTGCGGGAAGACCAGTTCGCCACCGGGCAGATTCAGTTTGAATTGGACGTCGGCCTTGGCCGGCAACGGCTGGAGGCGCTGGTAATTGTTCACGAACACATAGCCGCTGGTGCCATCGGAGCGAACCGACCAGCGTAGCGTGGCGAAGTCGTTTTTCCTGGTCGGGCGCAAATCCGGCAGCGTCGGCGGCATCGGCGCGAGTGGCGCGCCGAAGTCGTGAAGAAACAGATGCAGGCGGCGCAGCCAATAGTAGTGCGGATTGATCTGGCCGAATTCGCCGAGTGGCGCGTTGAAGTCGTAGGATTTCACCGGCAAATCGTTCGGGTAGCCGGTGGCGGTGGATTCGTGGAGCGTTGAGAGCTTGCCTTCGGGATTCTGCCCGCCGTGATACATGTAGTAGCCAAGCAAACTGCTGCCGCTGCCGAGTTGCGTGAGCACGACCGCCTCGACATCGCGCTCGTCGTAGTTGATGCGCCGGTGATACGACGCGGGCATACCGCCGCCGATTTCGCAGGTGAGGTGCGGGTATTTCTCCGTGCCCGCCGTGTCACCAGTTTTTTCAACCTTCAACGTGTCGTTGCCCACGCCGGTATCGGTGCGCGTAATCTTGAAGGTGAAATTTTCCCAGTAATTTCCATCCATCGGCTTGATGTTGCGTGTCCAGAAGCCATCGGGATAAGCGCGGAAGAGCGGGAGCAACTCGCCGAGCGGCACGGGTGACTTCATCGCGGTCCAGCCGGTCTTGATGTAGAACGGCACGTCGAGGCCGGCTTTAATCGCCGTTTTTTTTAACGCCAGGAGATAATCCGGCGAGCCGCCGAATTCATTGTCCACCTGGATGCCAATGACGGGACCGCCATCTTTCCAAAGCTGACCGAGAAGCTGTCTGGCGATTTCGCCGTAAAGAATTTTCGTCGCGGCAATAAAGTTCGTGTCGGTGGAACGCAGTTTCCAACCGCTCTGCTGGACCCAATCGGGGAAGCCGCCGTTGCGGACTTCACCGTGACACCACGGGCCGCAGCGGACGACGACCTTCAACCCGAGTTCGCCGCACGTCTGCACAAATGTTTTCAAATCGCGCTGGCCGCTCCAATCCCACTGGCCCTTGCTTTCCTCGTGGTGAATCCAGAAGATATAAGTCGCCGCGATGTCGATGCCGCCCGCCTTCATCTTGCGCAGCTCGGTCTCCCAGTCGGCCAGCGGCACACGCGAGAAGTGGAACTCGCCCATCACCGGCGACCACGGCTTGCCGCCCATCGTCAGATAGCGGCTGTTGGCGTTGATCTCGACGCCAGCGGGGTTCGTCCCGCCCATCTTCAGGTGACCAGA
>JAPLTZ010000249.1 GCA_026397895.1 Verrucomicrobiota bacterium
GGCCGGCTGCTCCTTGCCCACGAGGTGATGGTTGCGCATCGCGCTGTCGGGCAACGCGGAGAATTTCACGCGCGCCGTGAGCCGGATGCGCTCCGGCTGGGCGGGCACGGCCAACTCCCTTTTGACATATCCATCCGGACTGCCATTGCCGACCAACCCCTTGCCGTCCAATTGAACCGCCTTGTCCCGGCTCATCCAGCCGTCGCGCCCGGACAGCGGACCGGCCGCGCCGGCAAAATCTGTTTCCAGCAGCACGCCGCCGCTGACCGTCATGGCCGCCGCGAACAATGCCAACCCTGTGTTCAGCCATCGAATGGTTTTCATAAAATTATTCCGACACCCGCACCGTCACCGGGCCAAGCAGGCCGGCGGGCAACCGCGGTTCTTTCAAGCCGCGCGCCGACCAGGCGTGCTCCACCGGCAAGTATTTGTTGGCAAGCCGCCAGTTGTGCCAGGTGTTGACCACGCGGATTTCCAGCGCGTTCGTCCCCGACTGCAACAACCTGGTGACATCCACCCGGAACGGTGCGGTCCAGACCACACCCGCCGACTTTCCGTTCACGAACACCTCCGCTAGATCGTGAACCGCGCCAAGGTCGAGACTCCAGTGCGGAGTGCGGAGTGCGGAGTGCGGAGTGGCGAACGTCGTCAGATACGACGCGCTGCCGGCGAAGGCTTGGAGACGGGCGTCGGTGCTTTCGTTCCAGAGGAACAGCGCGGGAGCGTTGGTTTCAAATTTCACCAACCCCACGCGAGCCGGGTTGAACTGGATGCGCCACGACTCGGCGAGCGTGGCAACGACCACTCCTTCCGCACCGGCGGGGGCGAGGTTTTTTGCGAGCGGCTCGCGATGCCCCTCGGCCTTTTTGCGGAAGACGACGAAGGTCGAGCCGTTGGGCGGCAGTTGCAGCGGCACGCGCACCGTGTCTTTGCCGACCTGATATTGCGGGCACGGCGAAATCTCGCCGGTCAGGGGATTCCAAAGTTCCGGCTGCTTGTCCGCCACGCGGAAGGCGCACTCGGCGCGATGCCACGCTTCCTTCCAATTCGCGACGAAATAGATTTCCGTGTCGCCATCCTGCCGCTGGTTGTAATCGAGACACGGCTGGCCGTCGTCGGGCGTGTAGGCGAACGCCGGCGCAAGGCCGAGGCGCGCGAGCATGTCCTTCACCGGCATTTCGCCGACGATGACCCGGCCTTTGCCGACGACGTGAACGCCAGCGGGCTGGTTCGCGCCGAGTTCCTTGAGACAACGCGCGATGGTCTGGTCGGCGGTGGAACAATCTTTCCAGCCGGGCGACTGCCGCGGCAAGGTGCGCAGCCAGAGCGTCGCGCCGGCGTTGACGAGTTGAACAATCTTCTGCAACACCTCCGGCGCGATGGTCGTGTTCGCGATGGCCAGCACGGGGTAGGACGCGCCATTCGCCAGCCCGACGCGGCCGCCGGGCTGCACTTTCAACTGCGCGGTGAGGAGGTCGCCGGGAACGACGTCGCGCCTGCGTCTCCGGGCCGTCCACATAGAGAATGTCCACGACCGGCTTGCCCGCGTTGAGCATCGCCTGGCAGCGGTTCAGGTAGGTGAAGAATTCCCCCGCGTAGGGCCACCAATTGTTGCCGGGATTGAAATGCGTGCCGGCGAAATAGACATCGCCCGGCGCGGGCGTCTCCGGGCGCGAGTAGGAATAGCCGTGCAACGTCAGGTGGTTCACACCGAGGCAAAACACCTCGTCGGCCATCGGCTTGAGCATCGCGGGACATTCCATCCAGTGCTGCCCCGTCGTGAAAGATTCAAACGACACGCGGCCCAAACCGTAAACGTGCGCGGCGATGACGGCGTTGGGGTTGAAAGCGCGGAGGTAATCCGAACCTTCGACGTAGCGGGAATCGCTCTTCTTGGGCCGGCCATTCCAGAATTCACCCATCGGCAAATCGGTCGTGCCTTTCACGCGCAGGCTGCTGGCGACATCGCCGCCCTCGGTCTCGAGTTTGATGCCGTGCTGATGGCAGAGTTTTTGGAACGTCCCGTAATGCTCGTCGGCGAAAACCTCGTCCACCGTCGCTACAAAATCATCTTCAATGCGTCCAGCCGGCGGCTCGCCGGCGAATTTCTTCCCCGCCAGCACCGGCAGCCACGGAATCAGATCGTATTTCCGGCGCGCGGCGAATTGCGCGGCGAAATCGCCCGTCCAGTCAAAGCTCCCCAGTTCGACGCTGTCCTCGTGCAAATAGTCGAACGTCTTGCCGACATGCGGCCCGGCGGCTTCGAGCATCGGCACGCCCACCTTGTTGAAAAACATCTCCATGACCGGCGCGCTCAAGTGGTCAATCTGCAATCCGGTGAAGCCCGGCGAATCCTGCTTCATCGGCACGAAGTTCGGGCAATACGCGAACCGGAACACACGCCACTTGCCGGCGGGCGCGGCCCAGTCCAGCTTGCCGTGATTCTTTGCCGCTGGCGGTTTGATCTGGCCGGCCGCCATTTCGCGTATGCCGTCGCCGGGGTTTGCGGCTTGGCGAACGGCGCCGGCCCGGTGATGGCCGTCTCCGACCACACCAACATCTGCGCGCCCATTTCCGGCGTGACCCACGGCGCGCCCTGATACCAGCCATTGCTCATCGGCACGCTGACCTTGAGGTCGAGGCGCTCCGCCTCGTCGAGCGCGTAGCGGAAAAGCGCCTGCCACTCCGGCGAGAGAAACACCACGCCGCCGGTTTCAACCGTCGCGCTGTGCGCTTTGGTCATGCTCAAAACGACCCGCCCGATGCCCGCCTGCTTCATCGCTTCGAGGTCGCGGTGAATGCCCTCCTTCGTGACCGTGTTCGCCCAGAACCAGAATACCGCCACCTGGCTGCCGGTCGGGGGCTGGCGAAATTCATCCTCCAAACCCGCCGCCCTGACACTGGCGATGCTCAAGGCTGCCAGCAACCCAAACAGGGTCATCAATCGCTTGCTCATAGGTATGCTCATTATTGCCGGACGGTTTCGCGTGTGAACTGTTTCCGCTTCCGATTTCGCGTCATTCAATGGCCGATTTGCGTCACTTGCCGGACCCCAAGGCCAAAGGTGCGGATAACCCCGTCAAGGACGCTCCGGCGCGCCGATAAGTTTCACCGGAATGAAGCGTTCGCCTTGGCGCAGAACCACGTCGGCCACCCGCGGGTCATTGGTGGCTGACATCAGCGTCGTGAGCGCCGGATCATCGCCATAAAAAATGTTCCGCAACGCGGCCAGCGTGTAACGCTCGAACGTGTCACGGCGCGCGGGGTCGGGTTCGCCGCAGGCGATTTTGCCCAGCAGATTACCGGGGTGTTCCGGGTCGCAATGGTTCGCGTTTTTCACCCGCAGCGCGAACAGCGGCCCGCCGGCGTTTTTGATGAACGACCGGGCGTTGCCGCGCCAGTTCCAGTTCGACAACTCGGCGCGCAACACGACCGCCGGAATCCGCAACGACTTCGCCGCCTTCGCTCCGACGTGCTTTTGATCCACCGGATCAACGCCCACCCAGCAGCGGATGTTGGGATCATCCGCCGCCGCCAGCAGCGTGGCCAGGCCGCCCAGCGAAAAGCCGACCACCGCCCCGCCGTTGGTCGCGACCGGGTGCGAGCTGAGTTTGCCCGCCTGCACCCAAGCCAGCAGTTCCGTGACGGCGCGGCTGTTCCGCTGGTAATCGGCGAACCCCGGCAAGTCCGGCACGGCGGCGATGAAACCATTGGCTGCCAGCAACCCGCCCCAGCCCGCCATGTTCTTGCGGCTGCGCGAAAACCCATGCGCCACCACCACGACCGGCGCGGGCTGCACCCCTGCCGGCAGATAAATATCCACGGCCACTTTTTTGCCCGTCAACTCCACCCGCTCCGTGCGCTTCGTCACGCCCGGCGGCACCGGCAGCGTCGCCGTCCGGCAACTGACCAGCAATCCGGCGGCCAGCAACAGAAAGCAAGCTCCGCTGGCGGCCAGCCACCGGAGTTTCGAGATTGTAGTCATTCTGCGAACGGCATTCCTGCGGCCATGAAAAATCAGGGTTTTACTTGGGGCTGGCCTTTTGCATTCCAATACCAACCCCAAACATTCTCCAGTTTGACCGTCTCGGCATGAGAATCCACAAAGCTCATGTTAATGGCTCCAGGCAGACGGTTGGCCGGATCAACCGGGTAAGAAGATTTGACCGGACCAAAACCGCCGTGCCGCGGAACCACCACCCGCTCCATCCACGCCACCTGCCGGAAACGTGCGACATAAAGGTCGAACGGGTTTGATAAAGTGTCGTTGTTGTAGGGAAATACCTCCATCCAGATGTTGGACGGGTATTTGACAAAGGTGTCCTTCTTGAAAAGGTAACTGTCGTCCCGCACCGGCCTCACGCCATTTGGCAAGGTGTCGTAAAGCCAGCCGTTGATACCGTAGCTGCCGGAAAAATTTGTCCCGCCCGCCCCCAGCCAAAACCAGGCAGTGTCGCAATTGCCCTGCTTGGAAGCCGCCGGAGTTCCGTTGGTAGCCGGGGCGGAAGGACATATCCGCACCGCATCTGATTTGCCATAATTGTTAGCCAAGACTGACATCCAGTTGTTGGTTTCGCTGGCAGTCGAGGAAAGCGGCCAACTGTCGCAACTCGGCAGGAATGTGCCGGTGTCATTGGCATACATCACGCCCGCCAAAGCAAGTTGCTTGACGTTGCTCAGGCACTTGAGCTGTTGCGCTTTCATCTTAGCCTTGGCCAGCGCGGGCAAAAGCAATCCGGCCAGAATGGCGATGATGGCGATGACCACCAACAATTCGATGAGGGTGAAGGCGGAATTTTTCCGCTGCCATCGGGAATGGGACAGGCTTGGCTTCATACGGGTTAAACCGCGTGACTGGGTAGTTAAAACCTAACGCACCAACCCTGTCCTGCAAGTCCAATCAGAACCAAAAACTAGCAAGCATCGGGCACGGTCACGGCGCAGTATCCGACCAAAGCGACCGGGAGTCGGTGGGGTCATATTGGAAGCCAAGGATGCTGTTTTTGATAGGTTCGGCGTGACCGTCCGCAAAGCCGGAATTGACGCGCAGACTGTGGCGCGGCAGGGTGCGGTTTTTTGCATTGCTCCAAAATCCCGATTCGGTCTTGGCCCGAAAAAAACACGCGCCGGCGCCATCAGCCGCTTCGTCATTGGGGATGCTCGCCATGCCGACGGCGTCCTCCACCTCAACCCAGTTATCGGGCATCAGCAGGCCTTTTTTATCCGTGTCATTCGCGCCATGCGGCGAAGCCGCATTCAAATCAGCCGCGCCGGCGTCGGCAAAGGTCAGAAATCTGCTCGGGCGCCTGACGGTGGTTTCCAACAATTTTCGCAACCCGCCGGTCGCATTCGCAATTCTGGCGTAGCGGGAAAAGTTGATCCCGATGCCCAGCGTGTTGTTGGTGGTCTTGTTAAAACCGGCGGACGCCAAGTTTATCACGGCCGGACAATCAAACACCTTTGAATTTTTGATGTAACCGCGACACCGCAACACATCCGGCCAGCAGATGCCGCTGGCGTTCTGCACCACAAAGGAGGCGGCGTCGTAGGCAGGATAATCCACCGTTGATACCCCACGGGTAATGCTGTAGGGCAGAACAATCCCGGCGTTGTCGTCATTATACATGCGGGTGGCCACCAAGATTTGTTTCACGTTGCTCATGCACTTGATGCCTTTGGCCTTGGCCTTGGCCTTGGCCAGCGCGGGCAGCAGCAGCCCGGCCAGAATCGCGATGATGGCAATGACCACCAGCAGTTCAATCAGGGTAAAAGCCCCCCGCGACAAACGGCACGCGTGGCGGCGGCGATTGGGCAGGTCGGACTTGGGTTTCATGGATTTTAAGTTACTCATAGTTCAGGGCAGATGCAACCGGTAGAAAACCGTTGGGTTGGTGGAAACAATCGGTATGGAAATCCGGTTGGTGGCCGTCGAACCCGCCACCACAATCCAGTTGTTGCTGATGCCCACGTTCAGCTTGTTGGTCTGCCCCTGAAGCTCCCAACCGAGGTGACTGGCCGGCCAGGACAGGGTCATCACGCCGTTGGTAAGCGCCACCACGATGTTCGTCCGGGTGGTGTTCAAACTCGACACCACGCTCAAAATTCCGTTGGTGAACACCCAGGACAGGTTCGTGCTACCCAACGCCGGCAAGTTGGTGGCGCTATAGACGCCGACCGGGTTGCTGCCACTGAACAGCGTGAAACTGTTGCCCGCAGCCAGCGCTGGGCCTGCATTGGAGACTACCAGCGTGCCGCCATTCGTCAGCGCCCCAGTGTAGACAATCTTGTTCGCGTTCGGCGAATTGGTGCTGTTGATCACCAGCAAATTCGTGCTGCCGGCGCTGAAGGTGAGGTTGCTGCACGTGAACGTGGCCGGCGTATTTGTGAAGCCCAAGCCCGGCTGGAGCGTGCCGCCGGATTCCACGGTGATCGTCCCCACGATGCTGCCGCTGCCGCCCAAAATCGCGCCGCTCTTAACCGCCACCGCGCCGCCGCCGGCGAGCGCGCCGGGGCTGTTCACCAGCAATCTGCCACCGCTGACGGTAGTGGTGCCGGGATAAGTGCTCGTGCCGGAAAGTGTCAGGCTGCCGGTGCCGGCCTTGACGA